>JBEAQI010000293.1:0-2527 GCA_041163965.1 Verrucomicrobiota bacterium
TGCCCGGGCTGGAGCAGGCCAAGGCTCTTTACCAGCGACTTGCCTCAAACGGTTTTGCGGAGGAAGGTACCCAGGCCCTTTACCGTCTTTACCGAGACTGATCCTGAATGGTCCGAATGAGGGCGGTGGTGGAGCGGCCTTCCACCATCTCGGCGAGGACAACCGTTCCGCCATGGGCTTCAACAATGTCCCGACCCGAGACGTAATGGGCCCAATCCGATCCCTTGACGAGGACATCGGGCAAGAGTTTGGCGATGAGGTCTTTGGGTTCATCCTCCTCGAACACGACGACGTAGTCCACGCAGCGGAGGCCAAGGAGCATCTTCACCCGGTCCGGACAACTATTGATCGGGCGGTCAGGGCCCTTGTATCGCCGGATGGAGGCATCCGAGTTGAGCCCCACGATGAGACAGTCTCCTTGTTGCCGCGCGAATTCGAGGTAGGAGAGGTGGCCGACGTGCAGGATGTCAAAGGCCCCGTTGGTGAAGACAATGCGCTTGCCTTGCGCTCGTAGCATGGCACAGCACTCCGCCATCTCCTCTCTGTTCAATTCCTCTCCCCTCGATGCCATTGGACGGTGGACCATGGCCTTGACGCTGCCTTGGCGGGAGTCCCTTTCAAGCCAATTTCCATCTTTTCTTGTCAATCTGTCTTCGCCGGTTCAGCAGTGAGGCATGGCCAATAATGTCCTTGGAACGCCCCTTGTCCCGTGCAGCATGGATCCAATGACGGGATTCTTCCGCAACGGCTGTTGTGACACCACGGCCACTGATCAGGGCATGCACACCATCTGTGCCCGCATGACGGAGGCCTTTCTTGAGTTTTCCATGGCCCGCGGCAATGACTTGATAACGCCCCGTGCCGCGTTTGCCTTTCCCGGTCTTCGGCCTGGAGATCAATGGTGCCTCTGTCTTGGGAGATGGGTGGAGGCCATGGAGGCCGGGTTGGCGCCACCGGTCAGGCTCGAGTCGACGCACGCCAGCGTTCTGGAATTCATCGACTTGGAAACCCTCAAGGCGTACGCCGTCTGATGGCGGTTAGTGTTCTGGGCCCGCCTCAATATCGACCGGCGGCGACCAGCCTTCCGGTTCCCGCACCTTGTCAACGAGGGCCGTGACCCGTTTGGAAGGCGGGGAGAAGAAGGGGGTCAGAATCAGGGTGACCGCAAAATTCAGGAGCATCCCAAGGGTTCCGATGCCCTGCGGATCGATGCCCTGAGAGGTGATCCCGAGCGTCCACTTTTCCATTCCAAGAAAGACGACCCCGATGATGTAGTAACTGGAGAGGCCAATTCCGCACAGCATGCCGGCCACCGCCGGGACCATGGAGACCCGTTTCCAGAAGATGCCGAGGACAATGGCGGGAAAGAAGCTGGCGGCGGCGAGGCCGAACGCAAAGGCCACCACCTGGCCAACAAAGGCGGGCGGATAAATGCCAAACAAGCCCGCAATGATGACGGCGATGCCAATGGTGCCGCGTCCCACCAAAAGGCGCTTTTGTTCCGAGGCGCGCGGATTCAGAACCTTGTAGTAGAGGTCGTGGGCCACACTGGAGGAGATGACGAGAAGAAGACCGCTGGCGGTGGAGAGCGCGGCGGCCAAGCCCCCGGCGGCCACAAAGGCGATGATCCAGTCCGCCAGCTGAGCCATTTCCGGGGTGGCCAGAACAATGATATCCCGGTCTGGGCCGACCAGTCCCTTGTCCCTAAGGATGGGGCGGGCATCGGCGCCGGAGGCGCCTGAAGAGTCGAGCCACTGCTGATGGGCCACCTTGAGGCCAGCGAGCTCAGCCTGTCCAAGGCTCCCGCTGCGAAAAATTTCGTTATCCGTTCCCCCGGAGTATCGGATCCGGCCATCGCCGTCATCGTACCAGTTGATGAGGCCTGTCTCCTCCCAACTCAGGTACCAGTCCGGTAAGGAATCCCGGGTGGAGCCATTGAGACTTTCCAACATGTAATAGCGGGCAAAACCGGCCACCGCGGGAGCTGTCAAATAAAGGGCCGAAATGAAGAGCAGGGCCCAGAATCCGCTCCAGCGGGCCGCTTTGGGGCTGCGCACGGTATAGAAGCGGACAATGACGTGCGGCAGGCCGGCGGTCCCGACCATCAAGGCGAGGGCCACAAGAAGGACGTTTGTTTTGTCCCATCTTCCGGTGAAGGGTTCCGTGTAGGGCCCAAACCCAAGGTCCTTTTGCAACCCGTCCAGTTTTGAGAGAAAAGCCGTCCCGTCCGACAAGAGCGTTCCACCCAGGCCCGCCTGTGGAAGGAAGCTGCCGGTGAGCTTGAGGGAAATGGCAATGGCGGGGACGAGGAAGGCCGTTATCAACACCCAGTACTGCGCGACTTGGGTCCACGTGATGCCCTTCATGCCGCCTAGGGTGGCATATACAAAGACGATCATCATTCCAATGATGACGCCGATGGTGATGTCCACCTCGAGAAAGCGGCTGAACACGACCCCCACTCCCCGCATCTGGCCGGCCACATACGTGAAGCTGATGAAGAGGGCGCAGACCACCGCGATGAGAC
>JBEAQI010000294.1:0-3038 GCA_041163965.1 Verrucomicrobiota bacterium
ATCCGGTATCGCTGGACCCCTCATGGAATGCTGCCGCAACCCAACCCCTGCCCGTTCCGTATGCGCCCCCTAACGCTGCGGCTTGGCTTCAGGAGCGACAGCTTCTCCTCCTTGGAACAGCGGATGGCACCATTCTTAAAGGCCGTCCGGCGTTCAATGCTTTTTCAGGGACGGGTGGTCCTTCCCTAACGATCAACTGGGATCCTCCCTTTCGCCTGTCCCACGATTCACGCGCCATCCTTCAACTCGATATGGCCGGCACGGGCCAGATTGAAACACTGGCCGCCGTGACCCGCACCCCTGATGGAGACCGCCTTGACGTCGCTTCGCGCGTTTTCGCCACCACCCCTTTCGTGCGGGAATCGGCTGGGCCCCTCAGCCAGCACGCCATCGCCCTTGAACCCGGGCAGACGCCTCTCAACGTCGTCGTCGGATCCGCTGGCGATCTGCTCATGACCTTGACCCGGGAAGGCGCCATTCTGGTTTATCGCCTCCGCCAAGGCAATTGGGATTGGATTCAAACCTTCACCATTGAGTCCACCGCGAGACGCATCGTCACGATGCACCCGCTACAGGGACGCCATTCCCTTTATGTGACCGATGACGCCGGTGGACACCATATCGCCAGCCTGGTTCGGCAGGAGGACGCCTCACTGGCCCTGACGCGCATTGCCACCTTTCCGGAACCTGGAAAGCCCCTTTTGGCTTTCAGCGCCAGCCCCAACAACAAGGCTCTCCTGATCGCCACCCCAGACACCCTTCACCTGCGCTACGGGACAACCGGAAAGACCCGCTGGGAAGAGGGGACGGAAACGGCCTACACTGACATACGCCTGCATTCCCTTTACGATGGATTCACCCTTCTGGACAGCGATGGCGGCCTTACCGTTTTTACGCTCGATGATCCGCACCCGGAAGCTGGCTGGAAGGCCTTCTTTGGGAAATTGTGGTATGAAGGATACGAAGCGCCCGCCTACGTCTGGCAATCGACCGGTGGAAGCGACACGCATGAACCGAAAATTTCGCTCATCCCGCTCCTCTTTGGATCCTTCAAGGGGACTCTTTTCGCTCTGGTGTTCGCCATTCCCATCGCCCTTTCCGCGGCCGTTTACACCGCCCGCTTTCTCCATCCGGGATTACGCGCCCTCATCAAACCAACGGTCGAGTTGATGGCCTCCCTGCCCTCCGTTGTCCTCGGCTTCATGGCCGCCCTGTGGCTGGGCCCCATGCTGGAGACCAAGGTTCCCTCCCTCCTCCTCGCCACGATGGCCATTCCTCTTTCCGCCATCCTCGCTGGACTTCTGTGGCACAAATGGGGATCCACTCTGCGCGCCATCATCCCCGAGGGCATTGAATTTATTCTCCTCGCCCCAGTCATCGGCGTCGCAACGGTACTGGCATGGCAGTCCGGTCCCCTGCTGGAGAACGCCCTCTCCAACCTCGCGGGCCCCGCGGGCCAGGCCCTGCCCGGCGATTTCCGCCTCTGGTGGGAAGCAACGACCGGCGGCCAGTTCCAGCAACGCAACGCTCTCATCATCGGCTTGGTAATGGGATTTGCGATCATTCCGGTCATTTACACGATCGCCGAGGACGCTCTTTCCGCCGTTCCCAAGTCACTTGTCTCGGGGTCTCTTGCCTTGGGAGCGGATTCGTGGCAAACCACCTTCCATATTGTCATCCCCACCGCCTCAGCAGGTATTTTTTCCGCTATCATCATTGGCACCGGTCGCGCCATTGGGGAAACGATGGTCCTGCTGATGGCCTCCGGCAATACGCCCATTCTGGAAGGTGACCTCTTTTCGGGAATGCGCACCCTCGCCGCCAATATCGCCATCGAACTGCCCGAAGCCACCGTCGACAGCACCCTCTATCGGACGCTGTTCCTCGGAGCCATGGTCCTCTTCATCCTGACATTTCTCTTTAATACCTTTGCCGAAATCCTGCGCGAACGCCTCCGCCGCAAATATCGCGTCATCGAATGAAAACGGTTCTCGCAGAACGTGCCGAGCGCGGCTCCCGGCGTACCCTGCCACTGGTCTGGCTTTGCTCCGCAGGCTTGACAACCGCCCTCCTAGGATTTGCCACGGTGCTCATCGTCATCGTCGCCCACGGCCTCTCCGTCTTTAATCCAAAACCTGTCGTTCAGGTCACCATCCGCTCGGTCACGGGCCCTGAACGCGTTGTGGCGGGGATTCTGCTCAATTCATCCCGTGCGGCACCCGCCCCCAACGAGGTCTGGAAAATATTGACCGGTGAGGGCAGCAAAGCTTACGCGCGCGTCGCCCATCTCGACGCCACGGAGATTGTCGCCCACGCCTTTCCGCCGGATATTGCCACCGCCGACACCGTTATTGGCCCACCCGTCTTTTTTTACCCCCTCACCCTGGACGGTCCCGAGCGCTCCCTCTCCGCGCAGGATCCGCGCTTCAAAGAAGGCCTGCGCCATTCGCTGCGATCCTCCAACAGGTTGTTCCAGCAAATCGAGAGGCGACAGCGCGACGAATTGCAACCGCTTCGCCAGCAATTGAGCAAGGCCCTCCGCGAACGCGCGCAACCCCTCGTCTCCGAACCCACCCAGCGCGAGCGGATCCGCTTGTCCCGATTGGACAAACGGATCGAGCGCTTGGAACGGGAGACCGCTCGCGTACAGAGCGAAATCGACCGCCTGCAAAAGGAACGATTGGCGACGAATCTCACCCTGCGCGTGCCGGATGGGGCCATTGAAACCCGCCCCCTTGCCGATTTCAGCCGTATCCAATTTACCAATACAATGGGCCCCGTCACCAAGACGGTCGAGACCCTCCTGAACATGGTCCGATTCGTGAGCGAGTATCCGCGCCAAGCCAACACCAAGGGCGGTATCTTCCCGGCGATTCTGAGCACCTTTGTCATGACCCTGCTGATGAGTGTGGTGGTGATGCCGTTTGGGGTGATCGCTGCCATCTATTTGCGGGAATACGCCCGCCAAGGGCCGTTCGTGCAACTGGTTCGGATCGGCGTCAACAACCTCGCGGGCGTCCCTTCCATCGTTTACGGTG
>JBEAQI010000295.1:0-2846 GCA_041163965.1 Verrucomicrobiota bacterium
GGCGATCTCCAGGGCGGAGTAGGCATCGGTGCGGAGGTCGTCGCGGTTATGGAAGAGGCCGTAGTATTTGATTTTGGCGGTGGCCTCGGTGAGGAAGGCGGTGACAATGAATGTCAGGAGAACGACGAGCAGGAGGACCATGACGATGACGGAGCCGCGGCGGGAGGATGCGATTGCGGGTGCGGGGGGCATGGTCAAAAGAGAGGGAGCTCCATCGACTTGGCGGGAATGAAGACGGCCTTCTGCCGTTCGCCAAAATCCGGGTGAGTGAAGGTCAAGCGAAGGTAGTTGGGAAGAATGAAGGCGTCCTCATCGTTTTCCTCGGGGTCGTCGGTCAGTTCCCATTCGTCGCGCTCCAAATCATAGTAGGCGTATTCAATTTTGGAGACATAAGGAGAGATGGGGGTGCGCATCAGATCGTTCAGGTCGTCAATTTCCTCCTCATCGAACAGCGAGAACCAGAGTGCGCTGAGTCCGGTATCCTCCTCAAAGTGGAGGAAGGCCATAATGGCCGGAAGGGAGCTTCCCTCGCGGACGAAGAGGGCGGGCGCTTCGGCCTGACGGAAGTGCAGGAGCGGGTCGTCCAGTTCAGACCAACCCGGCGGGCGAGCCCATTCCACGGGCTGGTTTTGCTCGGTGGAAGCGGTGGAGGTGGCATTGAAGGTCTCGGAAGCTTCAAAGGCCTTGCTGAGGAAAAGGGTGACCCCGTCGACATGCTGGGCGAAGAAATCGTCATCCGAGCGGTTCAGCCAGAGGTTTGAGAGCGCCACAAGGTGGAAGGAAAGCAGGGTCATGAAGGTGCCGAGGATGGCCAAGGTGGCGATCATCTCGATCAGGGTGAGGCCAGCGCGGCCCCGGGTGGATGCGGGCTTACCAATCACGGCGACGGTCTCTCGATTCCAATTCACGTTGAATATCGGCGCGCAGTTCGCTGCGGTCGAATCCGTCTTCCGCCCATGTGGGTCGCAGGAGAAAGAGCCGCTCCTCATACTCGAAGGGGTCTCCCTCCGGGTTTTCAAAGCGGATCGACAGGTCCAAGGCAAAGAGATCGAGGACGGAGGTGGCTTCAAGGTCCGCCTCCCATGTCGCCACGCCAAGGTCGAGGGTGCTGATTTCACCGCCGTCGAGAAGTTCATCCCGGGAGGCCAACTGAATGACCTGGCTGCGGACAAAGCGGACGTCTTTCTGTGTGTCATTTTCCGACTCCAGCCCCTCAAGGGTGAGGAGGACATTGAAGAAGGTTTCGGTTAGGACGAAGAAGGCGATGCCCGCGATGGCCACGGCAACGAGGGTCTCAATGAGAGAAAATCCGGCTTTGGGAGACCTAGTCATTGCGGGAGTCCTCGAGAACGGTGTCAGAGAAAGGGTCGAAGCGCTGCGAGAAGGAGCGCGTGCCAGAGTCAAATGTGACCCTGAAGGGAGTTGAGGACCGGTCCTGTCGAAAAAAGATGCTTTCGATGGGGCTGATTTCCTCTCTGCTGAGGCGATTGACGCCGCGGGCCGGAAGAATCTGGACAAAAGAGACCGTCAGTTCCTTGTCTGAAAAAGGATAGGTTTCGAGCAATTCCCCTGATTCCCCGTAAAGGAGAAGAGCCTGATCTTCATCGTTGAAAAGAAGGCGGGTCTTTTCCTGCCGAAAAGCTGCTTGGAAGCGCGCTTCCCGAAGAGCCGCGAGGAAGATTCGTTCCGGGGGTTCTTCGCCGAGGCCCTCCAAGATGGACTTGGCATTGATGGCCACCAATCCCCCAGCGAGGGCGATCAGGGCAATAACGACAAGCAACTCCAGCAGGGAAAATCCCCGCGGACGGTCACTGCCAGTTGCCAATGTCATCGGCCTCCGAATTGGGGTCCGGTCCGAGTGACCAGAGGTCATACCCATCGGCGTTGCGGACTCCGGGGTACTGGTACTGGTAGGCTCGGCCCCATGGATCTTCCGGTAATTTCTCAATGTAGGGGCCTTTCCACTTCTGCGCATTGCTTCCCGGAGAGCGCAGGAGGGCATCGAGGCCCTCGGCGGAGGTGGGATAGGAGCCGGTGTCGATGCGGTACTTGAGGAGAGGCGCCTTGAGCGAATTCTCAACAAACTGTTTGGCGACATCCTGCTGGGCTCCGCCGAAGAGATTGCCTATACGGCCGATGAGGAGCGAGCCAACGATGGCGATAAGGGCGATGACGATGAGCATTTCGACGAGCGAAAAGCCGGCCCGACGATTCGATGGTAGAGCGGATGGAGACGGATGAAGGGAATTCATTATTTTCATGAATAAGCAACAACGCGTGGGGGGGGAAAGTTGCAAACCCGAATGCGGCGCCGTGAGCGAAGAAAAGCCGTCAGTGGAGGAGGCGTTCGATGAAATCCGGGGGGGATTCGTCGGGATTGAGGCGAGCGAGGGTGTCCTTCAAGGTCTGATAGGTGTTCGGTTGGCGCAGCCATTGATCGATGACGCCGGGCAAGTCGTGCGGGTGGCGGAGTAGGTGGGCGCCCTGATCCCGGAAGTAGCGCCAAGTGCAGCGTTCCTGGGGCATGAGTCCGCCGAGGCCATCATAGAGGATGGGACATTTATAGTGGAGCGCTTCCATGGTGGTGTTGGCACCGCCGCGGGTTAGGACAGCGTCCGAAATTTGGAGGAATTCCGCGATGCGCGAGCTGAATCCCTCGGCGTATCCCTGCAGACCGGAGCGGGCGAGGGAGCCCTGTACTGCCTTAAGGACCCGGGCATTTCGGCCACAGATGACGATGACCTGAATGGATCCGATGAGACCGCTGAGGGAGGCAAGATAGCGCAGATGGTGGTTGGCGCCAAAGCCGCCGGTGGTGAGAAAGAGGGTGAAGCGGTGCGGATCCA
>JBEAQI010000296.1:0-25112 GCA_041163965.1 Verrucomicrobiota bacterium
AGGGCGATAGGTCATTATGTTGGCAATATAGACCTCCTCCCTCGACAAGCCCATAGCGTTGATTATTCTGGAAAGAAGTTGGCCTGCTGGTCCAACAAATGGAACCCCTTCCGTCTCCTCCTCGGCCCCGGGGGCCTCCCCGCAAAAGAAAATCCTCGCCTCCACCGATCCTGTTCCGAAAACGAGCTTCTTCTTTTTCTTTACCTGTGACAGACACCACGGGTCGTTTAGTGCAATCTGTCTCAATTGGTCCAATTGTGACAGGCGGTCTCCTTCGTCCAAATGCAGCTTCGGAGGAACGGGGACCCCCATTTCCACGGGCAATCCCACCGAACGAGTCGATTTCTCCACCCTATCGGTGGGCTCATTTGCTGATTCGCCCGCATTCGTCCGAGCGGATACCCCCGTGGGTCCGGCCAATTCGGCTTGTTCCGTCAAATACGCCATTGACTCCGACGAGAGGAAAAGGGTCCTCTCTCCACTCTCATGGCGACGGACCAACTCCCGATAGACAACGGACAGCGCTTCATTCATGACAAGACCTCCTCCTGTATCGCGGCCCTGCTTATCAACCGGTCCGCCAAGCGCTGGGGAATTTGATCAAAAGATCCGTTACTGAAAAAGACCATAACGACCCCACTCCGAGTCGACAAAATCTCCCACGCCTTATCCTCCAAGGCCTTGTTGTCGACGTGAGCGGTTGCCATCGGACCGAGTCGATCGGCCATGCCCCGCAGGTCTATCCGTTCGGCATCGCTGTAGCGCTCCGGACGATGAATCGCACCCAAGTGAACGGCATCGGCCATTGCAAAGGCCGCCTCGAACTCCGCGGTATGAATATTCCGACAGGCCGTATTGGAGCGTGCCTCGAAACACACCACCAATTGCTGTCCAGGAAACCGGCTCCGTAAAGAAGCCACGGTATGACCAATTGCGGTAGGGTGATGGCCAAAATCCACCATCAATACCATCGCCTTGTCATGGAAGAGGATTTCCTGCCTGCGGCGCACCCCCTTAAAGTCTTTCAACGCGCTCAGCTTAAGATCTGTGGGACTGCGCAAACCGAGCGAAAGCGCTGCCGCCAACGCCGCCATGGCCGCGTTACGGGCATTGAAAAGCCCCCAAATCTCCCACCGGATGTCGCTCCAATGCTTTCCTCGGAAATACAGCCGGAATCGACTGCCCTCAACGGTTTCCTCAAAATCGACAATTCGTAAATCGGCATCCTCGGCCTCCCCCACGCGATATACGGGAGCCCAGTCCACATCAACGAGCTTTCCAAGATTCGGATCGTCGCCGTTGACAAGTATCGCCCCATTACGGGGCACCAACTTAAGGAGATGTCGGAAGGATCGCTCCACATCCGCAAGGTCTCGATAAATATCGGCATGATCAAACTCGAGGTTGTTTATAACCAACCACTTTGGACGATAATGGATGAATTTTGCCCGCTTGTCAAAAAAAGCACTGTCGTACTCATCTCCTTCCAATACAAATGGGGCGTCGTCACTTCCCAATGCCGCTCCTTCGGATGCCCCGTACGGAACGCCGCCGATAAAGAAACCAGGATTTAGCCCGTTGGAGGACAATATGAAGGCGGTCAGGGTCGTTGTCGTCGTTTTGCCATGCGTTCCTGCCACCACGATAGGGTCCCGCGATGCCAGAATCTCTCGGGACAGCAACTCAGGAAGAGAAACGAAAGGAATCGCCCTCCCCTCAAGCAGCCACTCGATCTCCGGATTGCCCCGCGTGTTCACATTTCCAACTACCACCAAATCTGGTTTCATTTGACGTAGACGCTCGGCATCGTACCCCTCGAGGACCTCGATTCCATTCCTCCGCAAACAGTCCGACATGGGAGGATAGGCCGCAACATCGGACCCTAATACCTCATGTCCGAGGCTGCGCATCAGCAAGGCCCCGTTGCCCATACCGGTCCCGCAGACACTCATAAAGTATATCCGCATCCAACGCTCCCTCAAGCACCGGTTCGCACCGAACTCAGATAAGCACTGTATTCGACTTCAAGCTGATCCACCAATCGGGCGAATTCCTCGATGACCGCTTCAAAAACCGACTCCTCCATCATATCTACCCCGGCCTTGCGCAACTGCGCCATCGGATGATCGTTCCCACCGGATTTCAGCAACTCCAGATAAGAGGCAACGGCTTCCGCATCCGACGGGAGTCGCTCCATCAAATAGGCCGAGGCAGCATAACAAGTAGCGTATTGATAGACGTAGAAAGGTGAGTTATAAAGATGCGGTATACGTCCCCAGGAAAACATGTACGGATCATCCTCCGGAATGACGCCACCGTGATAAACGGTCACCGTTTCCTTCCATAAATCGGTCAACCGATCCGCGGTGATCCCTCCCCCATTCTCCAACAAGCTGTGCGCTTGAAGCTCAAAATCGGCCATCATCGTCTGAAGAAAAAAGGTTCCCACAATTCCGCCTATCTGATGTTCAAGAAACGCGATGCGCCGCCGCGGGTCTACTTCCTCCTTCAGTAACTCCCGCAGGAGAAGTTTTTCATTCAGGATCGCCGCCACCTCCGCCACGAAAATAGTGTAGCGATGCGTCGCAAAGGGCTGGAATTCCTGTGACAAGCGGGAATGCATGGAATGCCCCATCTCATGTGCCAACGTGAAAACGTCCTCCAATGTCCCATGATAATTGAGCAATACAAAAGAACCCACACCGTACCGCGAAGCATTGTATGCGCCGGATCGCTTTCCGGGAGTCTCAAATACATCGATTAGCCCGTCCCCAAATTGCTCTTCCATCCTGGAGCGATAGGCCTCCCCGAAAATCCCGACCGACCGAATAACTAACGGAACCATATCGTCATACACATAATAGGAATCGTCATTTATGAGCGGAATGTGCATGTCGCTCCAACCATACTCATCGAGATCCATGAATTGTTGGCGAATGGCGTGGTAGCGTTGCAAATGAAGAGCCCCGTCCCGCGCACTGCGTATCAGATTTTCAATCACTTCGAAGGGAATCGCATTTTCGGTGAGGGCCATCTCGATCGTCGATGCGTACCCGCGCGATTCGGCCTCCGCCCAACCTTGACCGAGCACACCGGCGTAAATGGCCGCGAAAGTGTTGCGCCTCTCCTCGTATTGAGCCATCCAAGCCTCCTGCACCTTTCGGCGGTCCGACGCGTCGGTGAACTGATTCAAGGCTTTGCCGTAAATACCAGGTGTGATCGTTATACGCTCGCCGCTCGTCAACTCAACCTCCGGTCGCTCCCCATCAGCGTTGGTAAGCGCACTGTGCACCTCCCCAGGGACACGCCTCACCTTGCCATGAAGACTGAGCAACCGTTCGCCGTCCGCACTCAGCGTGTACTGACCGGTCCGGTAGGTGTCCAATAGGCTAAAACGGTAAGGCGCGAGCCCATCGTTTTCAACCACCCAACTCCGCATCCGCTCTTCGGGGATCGCCAAAAGTTCAGGACTCATCCATGAAAGACGGGCACGGACCTTGGAATAGGCGGACATCACCTGTCCAAAACGCGCCTGTGTGTCATTGTCCCGGGTATCCACATCCCGCTTCAAGGCCACATAGCCAAAAACTTTGGTGAACAACATCCCTCCCTCATCTGAAAGCTGCATGGCCGCCAACAACGTCTCAGGGGACTCCCCCAGTCGACCGCGATAGGTGTTCAAGGTCTCGTAAACCGCTGTGGCTCGCTCAAGATCGGCCTCCCAGGATTCCCAATTTTCATAAAAAAGGGTTAAATCCCATTTGTAGCGGGCCGGAATCTCAGACCGATCCGACCAAGCGGAGCCCTCCTCTGCGTTGGCATCCGAAAGAACCAAAATAGCAACCATCAATGAGCAAGCAAATCGGCAACAAAACATGCCAATGCTGTTGCCGCTCTTGGCCAAGATGACAAGCTTTCTTCCCATTCCTGCCGGGAACCGAAGATTACTTGGTCCGGGCAATCTCAACCAGCTCCACGAAAGACTTTGCCTTTAGGGAAGCTCCACCGATCAATCCGCCGTCGATATCAGGCTGCTCCATCAGCGCCGCGGCGTTCTCGGGCTTCATCGATCCACCATAAAGAATGCGGATTTTCTCGGCCGCGGCAGCGCCCACCAGACCCGCCAATTCCTGACGGATGACTTGATGTACCTCTTGCGCCATTTCCGGAGTCGCGGTCTTGCCCGTCCCAATCGCCCAGACCGGTTCATAGGCCACCACCAGATTTTCCGCGCTTTCAGCATCCACTCCGGCCAATCCTGCCGACAACTGCCCCTTCACAACGGCCATGGTCTCGCCCCCCTCTCGCTGCGCAAGCGTCTCTCCGACACAGAGTATCGGCTTCAAGGAGCTTTCCAAGGCAGCCAATACCTTCTCATTGATAAAACTATCGGTCTCGCCAAAGTGTTCCCGCCGCTCACTGTGACCGAGAATCACATACGTGCAAAATAAACTTCTCAACATCACCGGAGAGATTTCCCCCGTGTACGCGCCCTCTGGCTTTGGATGCATGTTTTGGGCCCCCAATTGAACATTGCTGTCCACGAGTGCTCCCGCGCAACTCTCCAAAGCTGTAAAAGGAGGACAGACCACGACGCCAACTTCGCTCGTGGACCCAACCGTGAGACATATTTCCCGGAGCAGTTCAACCGCCTCCGAGGCTGTCTTGTTCATTTTCCAGTTTCCCGCAAGGAGGGGCTTTCTTATAGTTTTTGGCATCGTTGCTCCGTTTGTTACATTAGCTTGGTTCAGATGAGGCGATCGAGCGCTTCCACTCCAGGAAGGGTTTTGCCTTCGAGAAATTCAAGACTCGCTCCACCTCCCGTACTCATAAAGGAGACCTGCTCCGCCATCCCGCTTTGATTAATTGCTTTGACCGAATCTCCACCACCGATGATCGAGAGCGCGTCACTTTCAACGATCGCCTTCGCGACCCCGAAGGTCCCGGCGGAAGCGGCTTGAATCTCAAAAATGCCCATCGGACCATTCCACAAAACCGTTTTGGCCTGCTGAATGATTTGGCTGTAGCGCTCAACCGTGGCCGGTCCTATATCAACCCCCTCCCAGCCATCTTCAATGTCGCCGGATACTGTTCTCGTCTCACCAAGCGTTCCCGCTCCAAAGTCTAAGTTGTCACAGACGAGGTTGTCCTCAGGCAACAGAAATTGGACGCCTTTGGCTTTCGCCTTATCAAGCGCCTTAAGGGCCGTTCCAACCTTGTCAGGCTCCGCCAGACTGCTTCCAACCCGCTGCCCAAGCGCCAACTTGAAGGTGTATGCCATCGCCCCTCCGATCAAAATGCAGTCGGCCCTTTCCAGAAGGGCATCAATGACAGATATTTTGTCACTGACCTTCGCCCCCCCCAGAATAACCACAAAAGGCCGGTCAGGCTGAGCGGTCTTCTCACCCAGATAGGTTAACTCCTTCTCAATCAAGTACCCACCCACACAAGGGGAGAGAAAATGCGTGACACCCTCTGTGCTGGCATGCGCCCGATGCGCCGTTCCGAAAGCGTCGTTGACGTAGACCTCAGCTAGGGAAGCCAATTGGCGGGCAAAGTCGGCATCATTGGCGGTCTCCCCGGCATGAAAACGCACATTCTCTAGCAGCAGGACCTGTCCGTCCTCCAAGCTCATGGCTGCTGCCTCGGCACGAGCCCCGATACAATCCTCACTGAAGGCAACTGGTTGACCCAATAATTCAGCCAGCTTCTCACACACCGGACGCAAGGAATAGGCGGCGTTGACCGTTCCTTTGGGACGACCAAGATGGCTCACAAGGATAACTCTTCCGCCATCTGCAACCAACTTCTTGATGGTCGGCAAGACCGCCACTATCCTCGTCTCATCGCTGACCAAGCCATCCTTCAGGGGAACATTGAAATCCACCCGCACAAGGACCCGCTTTCCGGCCACGTTGATGTCGTTTATCGTCTTGATAGCCATAAATTGATATTCCAAAAAAGAAACCTAGCTATCCGCGTGCCAACCACGCGGATAGCTATGTGTTAAAAACCGTAATGACCCCGACAAAGCGCCTCAGCAAACCTTCTTGAGCAGGTCCACAACGCGATTCGAATAACCCCATTCATTGTCGTACCAGCTGACCAGCTTAAAAAAGGTACTGCTGAGGCCAATTCCACTGCCGGCATCGAAAATCGAGGAAGCTTTGCAATGAACAAAATCGGAGCTGACCACCTCATCTTCCGTGTATTCGAGAATTCCCTTCAACGGTCCTTCCGCCGCCTCTTTCATCTTTTGGCAGATTTCCTCATAGCTGGTTTCTTTTTCGGTCTTAACCGTCAAATCGACCACCGAAACGGTTGGCGTGGGAACGCGAAATGACATTCCCGTCAACTTTCCTTTTACCGCGGGCAAAACCAATCCAACGGCCTTGGCCGCACCCGTGCTGGAAGGGATAATGTTGATCGCCGCGGTACGTCCGCCTTTCCAGTCCTTCCGGCTCGGTCCATCGACCGTCTTTTGTGTCGACGTGTAGCTGTGCACGGTTGTCATCAATCCTTCGACAATCCCAAAATTGTCCAAGATTACCTTGGTGATCGGAGCAAGGCAGTTGGTCGTGCAGGAGGCGTTGGAAATGATCACATCCTCATCCGTCAGGGTATCATCGTTCACCCCGATGACCACCGTCTTCACCGCGTCACCCTTCGCCGGCGCGGAAATAATGACCTTTTTGGCCCCGCTTTTGAGGTGACCCTCCGCCAGCGTGTCCTGCACAAAGAGGCCCGTCGACTCAACCACAATTTCCACGCCAAGCTCGGCCCACGGCATCGCTGTCGGTCCTTCCCGCACCGCCAGGCATTTGATACGGTGCCCATCGACGACAAGGGTGTCGTCTTCAGGCACTTCCGGCGAACTTTTTTCGCTCGTGACCGTTCCTTGGAAACGGCCCTGAATCGAGTCATACTTCAACAAATAAGCCAGATTGTCGGCGGGAACCAAATCGTTGATCGCCACCACCTCAAACTGCTTGCCCAATAAATCTTGCTCTACAAGAGCCCGAAACACCAACCGGCCGATCCGACCGAATCCATTGATCGCTATTTTTGTTGCCATTGTCTTTTGTCGTTAATTTTCCAAGTAATCAGGTTAAGGGAGAGGTGCTGAACACCTCGCCGATGTTTGTTTGTGGAAGTTTCCTTGGGCTTTGCAAGGGATATATCCACCATCCTTGGCTGGTACCCAGGGTGGGGGTCGAACCCACACTCCTCTCGGAACCGGATTTTGAGTCCGGCGCGTCTGCCAATTCCGCCACCTGGGCCAATCGAGGACCACAGGAGAAGTCTCCTTTGATCATACGGCAAGCAAATAAAATGCAACTACTGGCGATGCAAAACGGGATCAGGGCCCGTCGCCGGAACCCCTTGTGCCTTCGCCCGGGCACGCAGCCTCAAGCCCTGCAGTCGGATAAATCCTCCCGCATCATCAGGATTGTAGTCGCTCAAAACACCCTCCATGGAGGCGATCTTTTCGTCATAAAGGGAATTGGGTGACTTGCGCCCAACCGTGATCACATTGCCCTTGTAGAGCTTTAATCGAACCGTCCCGCTGACGGCCTCCTGACTCTTATCAAAAAAAGCCTGCAAGGCCTCGCGCTCCGGAGCGTACCAGAACCCGTTGTAGATCAATTCTCCATATTTGGGAATGAGGCCGTCGCGGAGATGGCTGAGGTCGCGATCCAACGTCAATGTCTCAACCTGGCGCCGGGCATGCAACAATATCGTTCCCCCGGGCGTTTCGTAGACGCCACGACTCTTCATACCCACAAAGCGATTCTCGACAACATCTACCCGACCAATTCCATGCCGCCCCGCCAACTGATTCAATTTCTTCAGGACCTGGGCCGGTGTGCCACGCTCTCCATTGATTGACACGCAGTCGCCAGCCTCAAAATCCAACTCCAGATATTCTGGCGCATCCGGCGCATCCTCGGGAGCAATTGTCAACTTGAACATACTCTTGTTCTCAGGCGTCGTCGGATCAAACCACGGATCCTCCAAAATACCAGCTTCGTAGGAAATATGGAGCAGATTACGGTCCATGGAGTAAGGCTTCTTTGAAGAGGCCTCCACCGGAATCCCCTGCTCCTGACAATACGCAATCATCTCCGTTCGGCCAGGAAATTGCCGGCGAAATTCCGCCATTCGCCACGGCGATATCACCGCCAGTTCAGGAGCAAGGGCAGCATACGTCAGTTCAAAGCGAACCTGATCATTTCCTTTGCCTGTGGCCCCATGAGCCAAGGCATCCGCTCCCTCTCGACGAGCAATCGCAATCTGAGCCTTTGCGATCAAGGGCCGCGCGATCGACGTGCCAAGATAATATTGGTTCTCGTAAAGCGCATTCCCCCGCATCATCGGAAATATGAAATCGCGCGCAAATTCCTCAACGAGATCAACCGTGTAATGAGCGCTGGCACCCGTGGCTCGAGCTTTGTCTGCCAAGCCATCCAATTCCTCCTCTTGGCCAACATCCGCCGCAAAGGTGATGATTTCGGCAGCATAATGGTGCTTCAACCAGTTAACGAGAACAGAGGTATCAAGGCCTCCGGAATACGCTAGGACAATTTTCATAGGTTACTTTTCTAATGGCTCTTCCCCAAAATCGATAAAATGGCTTTTTGCGCATGCAAGCGGTTTTCGGCCTGGTCGAACACAACACTTGCCGGGCTCTTGAAAACAGCCTCTGAAACTTCCTCCCCTACGTGGGCCGGTAGACAATGCAGGAAAATGCCGTCCTTGGTACCTGCCATAATCCGTTCATTTACTTGATACGGACGGAAGGCCTTTAGTCGCGCCGCTTCCTCAGCCTCACTGCCCATGCTCACCCAAACATCCGTGTAGATGGCGTCAGCCTTTTGGCAGGCAAGCAGAGGGTCGCTGGTAAAGTGCCAGGTCCCGCCCAGCCCAGCGCGATCCAGATAGTCCTGAATAAAGGGCTTCGGACCATATTCTTCTGGTCCGCAGAGGGTCAGCTCTATTCCTGAAAGAGCCGCCCCGAGAATCCAAGAGTGCGCCATGTTACAGGAACAATCCCCATAGAAGGCGACCTTCTTGCCCTTCAAAGCCCCGAGAAGATTTCCAGGACGCCCGAAACGCTCCCCCAATGTCAAGAGATCCGAAAGCACTTGGCAGGGATGGAGGGCATCGCTCAATGCATTCACCACCGGGATCGAACCCGATTCCGCAAAGGATTCAAGAAACCCGTGCTCATAGGTGCGGATGATGATCCCGTGTATGTAGCGCGACAGAACCTTCGCGGTATCTTCGACAGACTCTCCCCGCCCAGTCTGCATCCGACCCTGGTCGAGAATCATTGCATGCCCACCGAGTTCGTGAATCCCCACTTCGAAGGACACGCGGGTCCGAGTGGAGGATTTATGGAAAAGCAAGGCCCACGTTTGCCCATCTAAATCTTTGCTCCCTCGACCTGTGCCCCGAGAGACTTTGCAAGCCATGGCATCTTCCAAAACCGATTCCAATCCATCCCTGCCTAAATCCGTCAGGGCCAGAAAATTCCTGAGCTTATCCATCCTAATTCGTTCCAAAAACAAAATCAATTATCTCCAGTGCCGTTTGCAGCTCCTGGTCCGTCACATTCAATGCCGGCATCAGGCGAATGGCATCCTGCCCCGCCCTGACCGTCAGTAATCCATTCTCCCGAAGACGCTCGATCCAATGAGCGGGATCGCCCCTGACGACCAGCGCCGAGTGGTACCCCATGCCTCGGGCCCCGCTCAGATGCTCGGGATGTTTCGTCGCCAATTCTTTGAGAGATGCGATCCAGTCAGGCCCTTTGGCCGAAACGCGTTCCAAAAGTCCCTCCTCCTCCATTACTTCTAGAACCGCCAAGCTCGCCGCGCAGGCCAGCGGGTTTCCCCCATATGTCGTCCCATGAGAGCCGGGCTTAAAGAGACCGGCGTGAGGCTCGGCTACCCATGCCGCCCCAATCGGAAATCCTCCGCCCAAGCCTTTCGCCATTCCAATTGCATCCGGTACAATACCCGCATGCTCGTAAGCGAAAAATTTACCGGTCCTTCCGATCCCACATTGCACCTCGTCAAGGATAAGCAGCAGGCCATGGGCATCACAAAGGACCCGCAGTTCCCGCAAAAAATCAGCCTCCGCAGGGTGAATCCCTCCCTCGCCCTGAATCGTTTCGACCAATATCGCGCACACCGATTCGTCAATCTGTTCAGCAAAACTTGATGCGTCATTGAACTGGGCGTGCCGAAAACCCTCCAGCATCGGCCCAAAGCCCTGCTGAATCTTGCTCTGAGGAGTGGCCGCCATTCCGCCGAATGTTCGCCCATGAAAAGCGTTTTTGGCGGTGATGATCCGGTGACACCGGCCCTCCTCTCCGCATTTCCTAAGTCCATGCAGCCGCCCAAGTTTGATGAGAAACTCATTCGCCTCAGCCCCGCTATTACAGAAAAACAGCTTCCCCGGTCCGGCCCTCTCGCTCAGCGCTTTCGCCAATTCGGCCTGCTGCGGCGTATGAAACAAATTGCTGACGTGCCCCAACCGCTTCAGCTGCGTGGATAGGCGCTCGACCCAGCGGGGATGGCAATGGCCAAGTGTATTGACCGCAATCCCACTCGTGAAATCAAGGTAACGGCGATTCTCCGCATCCCATACCGTGGACCCCTCTCCCTTCACCAAGGCGAACGGGGCATCGGCGTAATTTCCAAGAACGTAGGCGCTATACAACGCTCTTACCCGTTCAGAACTGACTTTCGCTGCTGTCACTGAGGCCATTTTGCTCATTCCAAAACCGTGGATTGCACAATTTCCGTTCCCACTCCTTTGTCCGTAAATATTTCCAATAACATACTATGGGGCAACCGGCCATCAATCAGGTGCACCCGGTGGACACCGGCGCCAATGGCCTCGACCGCGCTTTCCACCTTGGGCAGCATCCCCGATCCGATGACCCCCGCTTCCTTCAGGCTCGGAACATCGGAGGCGCAAAGACTCGAAAGAAGGCTCTCGGGGTCCTTGGGATCCCTTAACAGCCCGGGAACATCACACAAGTATACCAGCCTGCGCGCCCCAATCGCTGCCGCTAGGCGCGAGGCCGCCAAGTCAGCGTTGATGTTGAAGAACTGTCCACCCGCATCCCGTCCCACCGGCGACACCACCGGAATCACTTCCCTCTCCAAAGAGGCCAACAATTTTTCTTTCTCCACAAAGGTGATGTCCCCCACATAGCCAAGATCCACCTCCTCACCATTTATCTCGGTCGTCGCGGGCTGACACCAAAACAATTCCTGGCCAGCAATCCCAAAAGGAGATCCGCCCTGATCCGCGATTCTCTCGCACAATCCGGGATTGATGACCGTGTTCATAACGCGCTCGACAATAGTAATCGTTTCGGGACCTGTATAGCGGAGACCGTTTCTCCAGACAGGCTCAATTCGGGCCTCTTCCATGGCTTTATTGATGGCCGGTCCGCCACCATGCACCACCACTACACGGATTCCGACTGTTGCCAGAAAAACAAGGTCTTTGGCCACGCCGATCCGGGCCTGCTCAGTATCCATGAAAGCCCCACCGAATTTGACCACAAAAACACTGCCTCTGAATCGTTGCAGATAAGGCAAGGCCTCCACCAGAACTTCCGCCTTCGAACCAATGTTTATGTCATGCTTCATCTTTATTCGGATCGATTGAAGTGAACGTACCCTTCTGTAAGGTCCGTGGCCCACAACCTGAAAGCGTCCTGGCCTTGTCCAAGATCGATCTTAACCCGGAATTGCCTCTCTCGAACAATTGCTTCCCACAAGGGCTTATTATCCAAATGGACCTCCCCCGCGGCAAATACCGACACCCATGGCTGGCCCTCTAGTCCGTAGTGAACGGCAATCGAGTCTTGTGAAACTTCCGCTCCCGAGTAGCCGACCGCGTCCACCAGTCGTCCCCAGTTTGGATCCTCCCCATACCAAGATGCCTTCACCAACAAAGAATTGCCAACAGCCCGGGCCGCTCGGCGCGCATCCGCGACACTGGCCGCTCCCTCCACAACAATCTCCACCACCTTGGTGATCTTCTCCCCGTCCCCGACAATCTTGCGCGCCAATTCCATGCACACGTCCGCAAATGCTTCACGGAAAAGATCCCAGCCAGAGCCATTCGGACAAAGGGTTACCCCCGCTTCTCCATTCGCGAACACCAGCACCGTGTCATTCGTGCTACTGTCTCCATCCACCGTTATGGCGTTAAAACTGCCACTGACGCTCTCCTCCAAAAGGCCCTGTAACACCGAACCCTCCACCGCGGCATCGGTGACAATGAAAGCCAACATGGTCGCCATGTTCGGTTCAATCATCCCGGCGCCCTTTGCCATCCCCGCAATCGAGACGATCCGGCCGCCGACCCGTATCCGGCGCGACACAACCTTGCGGCGCGTGTCCGAGGTCAGGATGGCATCCGCTGCCATTAGACCGTGGGCCTCCGTACAGCCAAGCCCCAGTGCCGCACGGCGGATGCCGTCTTCCAATTTTTCCATGGGAAGCAGCCGCCCTATTCTTCCCGTGGAACAAACGAATAGAGCCGTCTCATCACAGCCCACCCGCTCCGCCGCAAGGCGGCGCATCCGGCGGGCATCCTCCATCCCCTGCCGACCAGTGCAGGCATTGGCATTTCCACTATTGATCAGAACCCCATGATACCGCTTTTCCTCCCCCAATTGTTCGCGGCCCAGCATGACAGGCGCAGCCGCCATCCGGTTGGTCGTGAACACTCCCGCCGCCGTGCAGGGCGACCGGGAATAAATCAGCGCTACATCCAACCGGCCATCCTCCAAACCGCGGACATCACAACTCACGCCGCTCCATACAACCCCCCCGACAGTTGTTAGTCCAAATTCCATAGTCCCTCCGCTACCCTGCCATTCCAGTCATTTCAGCCCAACCATTGAGGATATTCCAAATTTGCACAGCCTGCCCACCGGCCCCCTTTAGGAGATTGTCAATCGCTGCGGTCAGTACAAGATTGCCGGTTCGTTCATCCTTGAATGCCGCCAAATCGGCCCGATTTCGCCCAAGGACATTCCGCGTGTCAGGCGTCTCGCCCCGCAGCAGTCTGACCCCCGGACACGCTGCATACACCCGCTCCCACTCATGGTACACGTCCTCAAGGCGGCCCTCGAAAGGCACCACGATGGTCGACGCCAACCCGCGCATCATGGGGACGAGGTGCGGCGTGAACTGAATCTCAACGACCCCTCCCGCGGCTTTCCCCAGTTGTTCCTCAATCTCTGAAAGATGGCGGTGCGTTCCCAATCCGTACGCCTTCACGCTGTCGGAGCGCTCACAGAACGAGTACTCCAAGGAAGCCCTCTTTCCGGCTCCGGAGATCCCACTCATGGCATGGACGACGATCCCCTTTCCACTCAGTAGACCAGCTCTCATCAATGGGCACAATGGAAGCAGAATACTCGTTGGATAACATCCGGGACAGGCAATCAGCGGTGCTTCTCTCCAACTTTCCTCCGCCAACTCTGGAACAACATACGGGACCCGCGCGAGCCACTCGGGATGGGCATGTCCTTTCCCATAGTAACGCTCATACGTTTCGGCCGATTCCAGCCGGAAATCAGCGCTCAAATCAATGACCTTAGAACCGCTTTCCACAAGACAAACCGCATATTCGGCAGCCACCCCATGTGGAAGCGCAAGAAACCAGACGTCCGCCTCAAACCGCTTTAATTCATCCATTCCAGCCGCGCTGAAACGGGCTCCCCCGACCAACCCGGACATCCGCGGCAATACGCGCTCAACAAGCTCCCCAGCATGCGTTGAAGAAGCCAGCATCAACTCTCCTACCCGCGGATGCCTCGACAAACACTCTACCAATACTTCTCCAGAATACCCGGAGGCTCCCAATATCCCTACTTTTTGCATCGTCTCGGTTCGATTACAGACTTTCCAAATAAAAAGGGTCCATTTCTTCCATCAGGCCGCTGCCGAGGAAGAAAAGGACCCTGTAAAACAGTGTGTCTCCCCGATGGGCCAGTCGCTTAACGCTTGCTGAATTGGAAACGCTTGCGGGCTCCGGGCTGCCCCGCCTTCTTGCGTTCACGTCGGCGCGGATCGCGCTTCAGATGTCCCGCCCGCTTTAGCTTAACGCGCAACTCGGAGTCAAATTTCTCCAATGCTCTGGCCAGACCATGGGCAATGGCTTCCGCTTGCCCATTCGGTCCACCGCCTTGTACCTTGGCGATCACATCGAACTGGCCCTTCAGCTCAACCGTGTTGAGGGGCCCCTCCGCGACTCGAGCCAGCGACTCGGAGTAGCAGTAAGTGGTCATCTCTTTCCCGTTCACGGAAAACGATCCGCTTCCTCCGGGAACGAGGCGAACACGGGCAGAGGCCCGTTTCCGGCGACCCGTGGCAAATAGGACTGTGGCTGTGTCGGTCATGTTGATTCAGTAAAAATTAAACTTCCAAAGCCACCGGATTTTGGGCCTCATGCGGATGCTCGGCTCCTCCATAAATCCTCAACTTTTTCATTTGCGCGCGAGCCAATCGATTGCGCGGCATCATCCCTTTGACGGCGTTCTCGATGATGAACTCGGGACGACGATTGCGGAACTCCTTCAGGCTGACGTACTTCTCGTTACCAAAGTAGCCACTGTAAAACATGTACTTCTTTTGGTCTTCCTTCCGGCCCGTTACCGCCACTTTAGAGGCATTGATGATGATCACATGGTCACCTGTGTCCATGTGCGGCGTGTAGGTCGGTCGGTGCCGCCCGCGCAGGATATTCGCCACCTGCACAGCTAGACGACCAAGGACTTTTCCTTCCGCGTCGATTACATGCCACTTGGGCTCAATATCTCCTTGTTTGGCCAGATAACTTTTCATATCCCGAAAAAACAGAGGACCGTAGATTCGACTCCTAGTCTGTCAAATCATTTGTTGGAAAAAGAAAAGCGCGCCTCCCGTCAGGGAAGCGCGCTTGGGTAAATCGTCTCGCGCGACGCTTAGAATCCGGCCGTGAAGCTGGTGCTGACCGTCAGCGCATCACTGTCACCGTCGTACATGTAGTCCTCGGACGAGGCGTACCAGTTCAGACCAATACTGAAAGCAGCATTGTCTGTGAAGGAATATGCATAACCGACTGAGGCGCCATAGTAAGTGTAGCTATCTCCATCATTAGGATCAACATAGCCAACATAAGCGGCGATGTCGAACGTAGCCCCTTCGCCCACTTCAGCGGAATGCCCCGCAGACACTTCGAACGTCAAGATCTCCAGATCCAGATCGTAAAAAGCGTACACAGAAGGACTTAAAGGCGCTTCAAAGCTGAGACCACCATACACTTCAAAGGTGTTCACGTCATCGAAGAAATCGCTCCCAGCATCCGGATACGTGTAGTAAGTGAACCCAAAGTCCGCACTTATGGTCTCACTGACACCCACCCCGTATCCGGCATAAATGTCCACTTCGTTTCCATACTGGGAGTCGACTGGCAAGGCCGCCCAAATCCCAGCGTAGAAATCGCCGTAACTCAGATCAACCGCCGGAGCAAAAAACTCCTCAGCCAGCTGAATGCCCCGGAACACGTAGTCAGATTCCCACGCGAACGTGGAACTGATCGACAGCTCCTGAGCCTGTGCAACACACGCGCCTGCCAGAGTGGCGGCCAATATAGCAGATAACTTTTTCATGTTTGTTTTCTTAGTTGTAGTTTTGTTTTTGGCTTTCACCAAAGCAGAGTGGACATCATTTGACGAAGGTCGTCAATCTAAGAGGTAAGCGAGATACATTCCAATTTCGGACTTTTCTTCGAAAAAATTTAATTTTATCCTTGGCCGGTTGGCTTTACTCAGGGCAAAAGACCGTCTAAAACGCCCTCAATGATAACGCATATCGTCTTTTTCAAAATGAAACCGACCGCCGGAGGAACAACCTCTAGGGAGAATCTGCACGAGCTTGTGGCCAAACTGAGAGGGCTCAAGGTGGCTATTCCGGAAATCCTCGAACTGGAGGCAGGGGAGGATGTGAGTCGGTCCAACGCCTCCTTCGACGTCGCCTTGATTACCCGTTTCGCCTCGCTGGAAGCCCTAGAGACGTACCGCGTCCATCCGGCCCATGTCAAAGTGGTCGAATTTATTCAATCCGTCTGCTCCGAGCGCGCGGTGGTCGATTTCCATTGAAATAACCAGAATCGTCCTCCTGCGGCCCTGAGACCTGTCTCCGCATCACCGAAGCAACTGAAAGATGTGCGCGGGAGCTTTGCTTGGATCCAGTTTAAAAAAGTTGCGACTGCCACGCCATTCGTAACAGGGCATAGACGGATCATATAAATCCTTCACGCTGAAAGACTTATCCGATCCAATTCCCAATTCAAGAAGAGGCAATTCGACGAATCCGGTCTGGGTATGGTGCCAGTCGAAGTTGACAATGACCAAAAGCTGATCCGCCCGGTCGGCTGTCTGACGGATGTAGGCCAATACATGGGGATTATCGGTCGCGACAAAAACCAACCCCTCCATCCCCTGCATCGCCCGATGGCCACGCCGAATTTCATTCACCCGCGCAATTTCGCTTTTTATGTTTCCAGGCCGATCCCAATCCCAATTTTTCAACTCGTATTTCTCGTTGTGATTGTACTCCTCCTTTCCTGGAAAGGGCTCGTGCTCCAGTAACTCAAAGGCGGGCCCGTAAATACCAAGATTGCCAGACAACGTGGCAGCGAGAATGTATCGACCCATAAAGGTGGCGCGGTTTCCCCTCTGAAGGTCCTCGTGCAGGATATCCGGCGTGTTCGGCCAGAAATTTGGCAAAAAGAACTGCCGGACGGGATCACTGGTAAGTTCTTCCAGATACGCCCGCATCTCCGCTGGATGGTTGCGCCAAGTGAAATACGTGTATCCTTGAGTGAACCCGGCCTTCGCCAATCGGTACTTCCTCTTTGGCCGTGTAAAAGCCTCAGAGAGAAAAATGACCTCAGGGTGCTTCAACTTTATCTCCCGAAGGCACCAACGCCAAAACTCCATCGGTTTCGTATGGGGATTGTCGACCCGGAATACGGTCACCCCAACCTCGATCCAATACTCAAAAACGCCCTTCAGTTCTTCCCAAAGAGCCTCCCAATCGAGGGTCTCAAAATGAATGGGCAGGATATCCTGATACTTTTTGGGAGGATTTTCTGCGTATTGAACGGATCCATCCGGACGCCACTGAAACCACTCTGGATGAGACCTCACATAGGGATGGTCAGGCGAGCACTGGAAGGCAATATCCAACGCCACCTCAAGTCCCTGCTCTGCCGCTTTTCCCAGAAACCATTGAAAATCCTCCACCGTTCCCAATTCAGGGTGAATGGCCGTATGCCCCCCCTCTTCCGAGCCAATGGCCCACGGACTCCCAACGTCCCCATCCGCCGCCGTTAACGAATTGTTCTTTCCCTTCCGAAAGGTTCGCCCGATCGGATGGATCGGCGGAAAATAGACAATATTGAATCCCATCCGTGCAATTTCCGGGAGTCGACCGGCTGCGTCGCGAAACGTCCCATGCTGTCCGACCGGCCCGCACGAACGGGGAAAATACTCGTACCAAGTGCTGAAGTAAGCCTCATCACGTTCCACCCAAACTTCCTGCTCAGCTCCAATGGTTTGAAGCGAGCGGTCCGGATAAGCGGACACCAAAGCGTAGAAATCTGAGCTGGAGGCAAGCTGAACCCTTTGCCCAAGGTCCCGACTCGCGTCCCTGAGAATAATCGCCCAGTCATACAGTTGGGCGGCTTCCCCATCGGCGGCCCTTCCCGCCGCCGCCTCAACCAACTTCGCGCCAATGAGCAACTCCACCGCAATATCGGGATCCCCAGCTGCAGTTTTCTTGACAAACCCAACGTGCCAGTTCCGAAAAGCGTCGATCCATCCAATCACCCGAAAAACATGGACCCCGATTGACGCGGGATGAAAAGCCCCGCAAAAAACATCGTTGCCCACATCCCGCATCGGGACCTCTTCCCAGCTCTCGCCATATTTTCGGTATGAAAGAACGACATCGAGATGGGCATGGCTGTCCGCGAGCACATGGGCCTCGACGTCAACAGTGTCTGAAAGGCGACGCTTTACCGGAAAAGCCCCGCCATCCAGCATGGGACGCATCGCATCAATCACAACCCGGTTTCGACCGGAAAAATGGGATAAACGGCTCATTGTATCAGGTTCGTTGGAGTCTCTGGTAAAGGGCATGGGTCTGGTGCGCGATGGAGTCCCAACTGAAGACCTCCAAAACCCGCTTTCGCCCAGCCTTGGCCATGCGGGTACGGAGCGGTTCGTCAGACATCAGCCGGTTGATGGCGCGCGAGAGATCACGGGCATATCGGGCCGGATCGATCGGCGCATAAGTAACCGGATCCACCTCTTCCAAGGGCACCAACAGGCCGGTTTCTCCATCCAGAACAACCTCCGGAATACCGCCTACATGGGCCCCCACCACAGCGGTCTCGCAAGCCATCGCCTCCAGATTAATGATGCCAAATGGTTCGTATATGGAGGGACAGCAAAAAACCGACGCACCTGAATAGAGCTCAATGACCTCTTCACGGGCAACCATTGAATCAATCCAGAAAACCCCCTCCCGCTCAGTTTGAATGGCTTCCACCGCTTGCTTCATCTCTGCGGCGATCTCCGGGGTATCCGGCGCGCCTGCACAGAGCACAACCTGAAATCCGGGTTCAAAGTGACGAATCGCCTCCACCAAATGAATGATACCCTTTTGCCGCGTAATGCGACCCACAAAGAGCAAATACGGCATGGCAGGATCGATCCCGTGCCTCCTCAGAGCCGCCGTGGGGTCGATCGGCCGATAAACAGCGGGATCAATGCCATTGTAAATGATGTGCAGCCGCGAAGGGTCGATTTGGAACAAACGCTCAAGATCCTTCCGGGTACCCTCGGAAACGGCGATCACCGCGTCCGCCATCTCGAGAGCGGTCTTTTCTATCCAACAACTGAAATCATACCCGCCACCGAGTTGCTCGCGCTTCCATGGGCGAAGCGGCTCCAACGAATGCACCGTTACCACAAGGGGTATCCCGTAATTCAACTTCGCCAGAATCCCCCCCAAGTGGGTGTACCAAGTGTGGCAATGGACAACATCCGCGGCTATCCCGTCCGTATTGAAACGAAGGTCGCGCTCGATGGCGTCGAATACAGGCTTCAGCGACTCCGGACACGTGTAGCGATGCCGGTCGGCCCCATATCCCGTCACACTCGGATTCTGCCCGGAAAGGGCCTGCTCCCCAAAACAACGGACCTCCACCGCCATCAAACGACTCAGAGCGGCACTGAGATATTCCACATGTACCCCCGCACCGCCATAGACGTTCGGAGGGTATTCATTCGTCAAAAGCAGCGCGTTCATCGAAGCTCCTCAGGGTTAATCTGGTAGGTCAGGCGGATACTGAAAAGTTTAACCAACAGCAACAGACAGCCCACCGTCAGGCCGAGGACAACCCATCCGGTCAGGTCATGCACGTTCCCAAGATCCACTCCAAAAAAAACGACCGCACCGTCCAACCCCTCAGGACCCTTGGCATAGGCCCAGGCCGTGAGGAAAAGACTCCGAAAAATATTATTGATGAAGGCAAACAGCATCGCCGTTGCTACCAAAAAAACCTTTTTCCAGAGTGCCGTGAACGTCACCGCAGCCAAAAAACTCCCCGCAAATAGGGAAGCCATCAGGGAGCGAATCCCCGAACAGGCATCCTCCACTCCCACGTCTCCCAACGGCAGACGCAAAATGCTGCCTTCGCGGATGACCGCATATCCCAGTACATCGAAAACAGTATAGACCACAAGCGCCACCTTGTTCATAAGAAAGGTGCTGATGCCACGCTCCAAGGCCGAAAACATTGGCACCGATAGCATCCAGATCAGCGCCGGAAAAACAAACAACGCCGCCACCCTGAGACGCTTTCGCACAGCCCCCTCGGTGCTCACAGGCCAATCCGCGTAGTAGAAGGCCCCTCCGAGGAGCACGGCGGCAAAGCCTGTCGCCATAAAGTTCGATGAAATGAGATTATTCCCCTCCATCGTTTTGTATAGCGCTCCGAGGCCAAAGCTGAGCAGACCGCCGCCTACCGCCACCAGCGCAAGCGCCTCCAAGATGCCTTCGATCAACGACTTTTGCCGTTCCCGAAAGCCAGCGACGGGGCCTGATGAAGGCCTGAATGCGGGGCCGATTTCCGCCCACCGCTCATAAATCACAAAAGCCGCAAAGAATGGAACAAGATAGCCAAAAGCGTACTCAGCCTTTAGCCCCCACCAATGCTGCTGGTCCCAAATAAGGTAGGCCACCAAACCGCCAGCCGCGAGGGCCGCCCAACGTGGGGAAGAATAATTGGCGGTTCCAGACATTGATTGGTGTCCGCGGAACTTGGCAAAGCCTGGCCAAGAATTCAAGACGAATGCCCAAAACTTCAGCTCCCAATCCATGACCAAAATTTTTCTTGCCAAGCCGCCTTGCACGGCATTGCGTCCCATCCCTTATGACGACTGAGGAAACACGCCAAAAGAATCCTTTGGACCTGACCCATACTGATACGGAAATTCTCTCCCGCTTTGTCACGGATACGGGAAAAATCCTGCCGCGCCGCATCACTGGGCTTACTGCCCTGCAGCAGCGGCACATCACCCGCGTCATCAAGCAAGCGCGGAATCTGCTCCTCATGAAGTAAGGCTTTCGGTCAACGACCGTTTTCCACATGGAAGAAGGTCCTCCAAGCTCCCCTCCTCCAGAAGCTCCCCCACATCCGGGAGCTTCTTCGTTTATTTTCCCGCCCACGGAGGCCAATTTGCGTTTCTTTGCAAAGGCCCTTTGCCGCGGAATGCCAGTGGCCATCCCCACCGAAACAGTCTATGGCTTGGCCGCCATTGCCACCAACCCGGATGCCTGCCGGGCCATCTTCACCATCAAGGGTCGCCCGTTCCTGGATCCGTTGATTGTTCATGTCCGGGACGACGCCATGGCGAGACAATTCGCGGTCTGGAATCCAGCCGCGGACGCTCTGGCCGCAAAATTCTGGCCGGGACCGCTCAGTATCATATTGCCAAAAAAAAGCGGAATTCCCCCCATTGTCACCGCCGGTAGAGATACGGTGGCCCTCCGCGCACCAAGTCATTGGGTCCCCCGACAGCTCATTGAACAGATCGGATTGCCTCTCGCTGCACCCAGCGCCAACCCCTTCGGTTATATTTCACCTTCACTTGCCGTCCACGTTGCAGAGTCCTTCGGCCCCCTCGTTCCATACGTCATCGATGGAGGCCCTTGCGAAGTCGGTCTGGAATCAACCATCGTCGATCTCAGCGATCCCGACCATGTCGTCCTGCTCCGCCCAGGAGCAATTTCCGCGGAAGCCATCAGTTCGACCCTTGACCTTCCGGTCGCGTCCCTCACCTCTCCAGCAAACGGAACAACAACGGCACTGATCGCTCCCGGGACCATGGCCAGCCATTACAGTCCCAAAACGCCTTTAAGTTTGTTTTCATCGCACCCATCTGCTCCCCCCACTCCCACTGAAGCGGTCGTTTTCCTTTCCAGACCCAGCACTTCCGACTTTCCTCGACAAACCTTTTGGCTCTCGGAAAGAGGAGAGGACGAGGTTATCGGCCGCTCCCTCTTTGCGCTCCTGCGGTCGCTCGACAAAATGGGATGGAGCCGCATTCATTGCCAGACCCCAACCGGAGCCCTCAGCGGAACACGCCTCGCCATTGGAGACCGGTTGGCGCGGGCTGCCGCCGACAAGCCCACCTCACCGTAATCAGCGCAAAATCCAGTCTTGGGAACGGAGATCGTAAAAGAGCCGCTTTCCAGCGACATAAGGACTGCGCCAATTCCACAGCCACCGCTGCCCACCGGAGTCAAAGATGTACGGGTAGAGTCGCGATTGGGTCCACATCCAGCCAAACGCAGGATCATAATACCAGAGGTTGGTCTCGCTTTGCCCGCTCGTCTGCAAAGAGACCCAGCCTTGCTCGCTGTGGTAAACCCATGGCTCGCGCTCTCTGTTGAACCATCCGAACCATTCGCTCCTAAGCCAGCCGTCTCGGTGCACCTCAATCTCTGCAAAGGTTGCCCTAAAGCGATTCGTGTATCGTATGTCCGCGACCAACGTCGCCACCCTTGTCACTGGGAGCTCCTTTGCCAAGCTCTCCACCTCCGCGGACGTGGGAACGCTCCGCAACAGATTGATGATCAACGATGCCCCGTCCAATTGATGCAAAAGTGGACTCACCGGAGCACCTGCGCTCGCAAAGCGAAACCCGAGCTGACTGGTCGCCCATCCCCCCGTCGGAAGAGCAATAATCGTATTATCAACCAAGAACCGGCTGACGTATGATTCACGCCCCAGAGCAAGGAAATGCCACCTCGCCAATTGCAATTGGTCGGCAGTTGGCGCCATGGCGTACTTTTTCTCAAAAATCCAGCTCACAAAGGCTTCCACCGCCTCGTCACCCGATAGGATATCCGGCAACTCACGCCCCGTCTCCACTAAATAGGCCTTAGCGTAAGTGGGCATACGACGGGCTACCACCGTCTCCAGTCCGCCGGCACGCACTTCCGCCAACGCAGCGCTCAGTTCGGCTCGGGTCGGCCAGCTCTCCGCGGCAAATGCCATCCCCAGCAAAGCAGCGCGGATTCCCTCATATTCATCGGTATGGGCATTGCGTTCCCCCGCTCCCAGAAGGCCCGCCACCAGCCGCTCACGGGTCAACAGGCCGCTCTGCAACGCGTTCCCATATGCGGTCAACTCGTCATCACTGGGAAGCCGAAACAGTAGATCCTCAAATGTCTGGTAAACAAAATCGCTATCACTGGCGAGCGGATCGGGATGCACCACCTCAATGGAAATTGCCTCACTCTCCACCGCATGGCCGTCAAAATTCGTGACGCGTACTGAAAAACGGTACGATCCCACCATATCAGCACGGAGGGAAAACTGAAAAGGATCGGCCTCCGTGTAAGCGATCCGCTCCCCGAAAAGCAACAGCTCAACAAGGGCAATGCCCTCGGCATCCTCCGCCTCAACCATAAACGTCAGCGTCGCTCCGGGCAACTCCGTGCGGGAGGTTGAATTAACCGTGAACCGTCTTATCTCGGGAAGACTTCCCTCAATCCCAATTATCTCAACCACCTCAGACCGGCTCCGCAGCCCGGTGTCCGTCTCCGCAACCGCCACCAATCGATTCAGTCCGACAAGAATGCCTGCGGGGTCAACGGTGACCCGATGCGGTTCATGCAATGACGTCCCGATGAGCTCCCCGTTCAGAAAAAACTCAACCTGCTTGACCGCTCCGGACGGAATCCCGACCGGCTCCTCCGGCATGACCGCATAGGCCTCCAATTCAATGGCTTCGCCTCCCGTGTAAACGGGCCCGGGATGCTGCGGACCAAACAAGACCAAGGCCGGTGAACCGCGCGTCGCTCGAATCTCCCGCACCGGGCTTTCTGTGACGTTACCCCCCGTGTCGCGAACCCGCGCCACATACCTGAAAATACCCATTTCTTCGATCACATCCACCACCTCGATCGGAAGGATCGAATCTGTCGGCAATATTTCCCCATTGCGGAACACTTCAATCGAAACCAACCCATCATCATCGGTCGCTTCGATCTCCCACACCAAGGTTTGGCCCAATCGGGCCCAGCGACCAGCCACATTCGCGGAAAACCGCTCAATCTCCGGCGGCATGTCCACTTCACCGTCGGGGCCGCCGATCGCAATCTGGCGACGCGTGATCGGGGACACGATGGTCTGCCTCGCGCCCCCTGACAACTCAATGACAGCCGCGCCGAAAAAATCCACGTCACCGACCAAAGGTGGAACCCACTCAAACGCCATCTCCCCCTGCGAAGCTATCCCGATGAGCTGATTGTTGGCATAGTAATGAACTGCGCTTGGCAAGAGCACCGAGCCAGAGAGGGAAACGGACAGCTGCACCGGATCGCCCAACCTGATCGCCTCCGCTAGATCCAGCTCAAGACGCGCCCCATTCGAAACAGCTCGATCCAAAACCTCCACCTCAACCGAATCAGAAAAGACCGCATTGCCATCCGCATCCACAATTCGACTGCGAAGGACATGCCGTCCGCTTTTGATCACATCGTATGGAAGACTGTAAGGACTGCCTTCCACGGTCCCCACAAGCGTCTCATCCACATAGAATTCAACACGCTCAATTTCGCCCTCGGGATCATAGGCTTCAGCCATCAGCATCACCGTCGAACCCACCGCCAAACGGCTCTGCTCCGGCGCTGCCAGCAAAGATACCGTGGGCAGATTTCCCACGGGATCCATAACCGTGAGGACCACGGGCTCCGTGACTACCCAGGTGTCCCAGACGGAATCATCGGGATCAATTTGCACCACCCGTGCCTGCACGTTGAAGTCTCCTGCCTCCGGCGGCGTCCACCCAAAGCGGTAACTGCCGTCCTCGTCGGGCACCTCCACGCTCCCCAAATAAACCCCCTCCGCAAGGAAATCCACACGGTCAATCGGGATCAATCCACCGTCCGCCACGGCCCGCAAAACGACCTCCCGACCCAATATCCCCTCCATCGGGGGTTCGATGGAAGCGCTTGGTAACGGTCGTTCGAGCGGTCCCACATCCAACAAAATCGGTAGACTCCAACCCACACGGCCATCGGCATCCAAGGCCGATGCCGTCAAAATATAATTGCCCGTCGTGTTGGGAGCATGAAAGAGCGACCACGTATCGCCAAGCCTACTATCGGCCTCGCCAACCAATTCTCCGTTGAGATAGAAGTAAACGGCTTGAATTGAACCCTCGTCCGGATCCTGCACCGTGGCATTGAAATACATGCGGGAGGCTTGGGACACGTCGTTGATCGTATCTCCCGCCCCCAGCGGAAGGGGAAAATCAACGATTACCCGCGGTGTCACGCCATCCGGTGGACCGGTCAGCAGGAGCACTTCCTGCGAATAGGCAAAGGCTCCCATGGTGGTCGTCGCCCGGGCCTGCAGACGGTAGGTCCCCGTCGAGGGCAGACGGATGTCAGTTCTAAACGGCGGGGTCGTCACCTGGTCCACCACCACCCCGTTCAAGAGAAACT
>JBEAQI010000297.1:0-2985 GCA_041163965.1 Verrucomicrobiota bacterium
TGCCAACCGTCTCTGCGACCAGTCCTCGACATAATCAACAGTGAACCCCTCCGCGACAAGTTGCTCCGCCGCTTCCGCCGGAGAACCGGCACCCCGGATCACTTTGTTCAACACGGAGGCCTTGGCACGGGCCGCTGGGGAAAGACGGGTATTGCGACTGCTCATCGCCAAGCCGTCCGCCTCCCGCACTGTCTCAATGGGGACTATTTGGGTTTCCAACAGGAAAGCCTCGCATAATCCGCGCACCAGATGGAGTTGCTGCCAGTCCTTTTCTCCAAAATAAGCCCGGTCCGCTCTGGCCAGTATCAATAACTTCAGGACCACCGTGAGCATTCCTTCAAAATGACCCGGCCGCGACCGGCCTTCCAGTATCGCACTGTCGCGGGTCTCCTGCACGCGGAATCGATACTGATCGGGATAAAGGCCCTCAAAATCGGGCAGGAAGACCGCGCTCACGCCAGCCGCCTCGCACATCGCAAGGTCCGCCTGCAAAGGAGTGGGATACGTCGAACAATCCACCGAATCATTGAACTGGGTGGGATTGACATAAATACTCACCAGTGCCCACGCGTTGCTCGCCACCGCCGCTTCCATCAAGCACCGATGTCCGGGATGCAGCGCTCCCATGGTGGGAACAAACCCCACCGACCCGTCAACGGAACGCCGCCACTCGCGGAGGGAATCAATCGTCCTGAATACCCGCATGCCAACTCTCCTTTTCGGACGGATAGTGCCGCCCCTTTACTTCCGCATCGAACCGTGCCAAGGCAGCCTGGACCTGCTCTGCTCCATCAAGATAGGTCCGCAGAAACCTCGGCCTGAATCCAGCACTCAACCCGAGCAGATCCTGCAAAACAAGGACCTGCCCGCCACAGGCCGCTCCCGAACCAATTCCAATCGTGGGAATATTCAAGCGCTCCGTGACCCGTCCCGCCAGCTCCGCCGGGATACACTCCAAGACCACCGAGAAAACCCCCGCCTCCTCTAGGGCCACGGCATCCGCCTCGATCTTTTGTGCCTCCGCGGCACCTCTTCCCTGAAGACGGTGGCCTCCAAACAAATGCACGGACTGGGGCGTCAATCCAAGATGGCCCATCACCGGAACCCCGCTCCCGATGATATGCTCAATCACTTCCAGATGGCCTTCAGCTCCCTCAATCTTTACCGCGTTGGCCCCCGCCCGCATCAACCGCTCAACACACCGCATCGCCGCCACCTTGCCTTTGCGATGCTCCGCAAAGGGCATGTCCGCGATAATGAAGGCCTCTCCTCCAATCCCGCGACGAACCGCCGCCGTGTGAAATTCCATCATCCGCACCGTTGCGTGCACGGTGTCGGGATAGCCATGCATCACCATTGCCACACTGTCTCCGACAAGCACGGCGTCGATGGGCGAGCCGGCCAGCAATGACGCGCTCCACGCATCGTAACACGTCACCATCGAAATGGGCCTCGCCTCATTACGAAACCGTGCGAATTCGGTCACCCGCTTCATCGCGGTGTCCCCGACTTGTGCGGCTTTGACTGGCTCGTGGCAATCGGTACCTGTCTCATTGGATCAAGTCCTTTCGGTCATGGGTTTGGATTGGCGGTTGGGTCACATCTGCTCAAGCAGTATGTGCTCGGGAAAAAGGAGGCCCTTTTCCTGCCAAAATCAAGCCGGAACTGGAAAACGCCACCGCGACCCGCAGGTGATAGGGATCCGCGCCAGAACCAACTCGAATCCTCAAAAGGGAAAGAGGCCCTGATAGAGCCCCAGCACGACACTCGCCGTGGCCAGACTCAGCAGGATCACTCGGCCCCCGAAGGCCGGGCCTTCAATAACTTGGGAAATCGGCTTCTCCAGAAACGCGTTGTGGCCAACGGCCGCCCGCATCCACCCGAAATAATAATAAATCGAAATCACCACCCCGAACAGGGCCGCGGTCAAGGGAATGTAGAGCCCGGCCTCAAAGGCCGCGACAAATACAAGCAACTTCGCCACGAATCCGGCCAACGGCGGTATTCCCGCCAGCGACCCGAGACTCACCAGTAGAACCGTTCCCAGAAATGGATTCCTTTTGAGCAGATCGTCGTAGTCATCAAATTCCTGCTGCTCATCCGCCTGACCGGAAAGGTGGACCATCACCCCGAACACGCCAAGGGAAGCAATCGCGTACACCACCAGATAAAAGAAAACCGCCAGCAGGGCCCAATCGACGCTCAGCGAGGCCAGCAACCCCATCAGGAGAATGCCCGCATGGGAGACTCCCGAAAGCCCAATGAGACGCTTCACATTGCGTTGCCCGAGTGCCGCCAGATTACCAAACAACAAGGTCAGGACCGCCACAGTCCCCAGCAAGGGAACGGTCACCGTCTCCAGAGAGGCGAAGGGCCCATCCAACAGCAGATAAAGAATCACAAAGCCCGCTGCTTTCGAGGATACGGCAAGGAGGGCCGTCACCGGAGTCGGGGCCCCTTGATAAACATCAGGAATCCAGATTTGAAAAGGAACCAAGCCTATTTTAAAAGCGACCCCGCACAACACCAGGACCGCCCCGAAAATGACAAGCCAACTGGAACGGTTGTTGTAAAACTCATCCGCGGACTCAATAAAAACCGCCAGATCCGCAAAAGCCAGGGGACTCGTCGCCGTCCCCGGCAAGAGGGGATTGCTGGCCGCTCCGTATAGCAAGGTAATGCCGAACAAAAGGATTCCGGAGCTCAGCCCGCCCATGACAAGGTATTTCAGTCCTGCCTCCAGAGAGAACCGGCTATCGCGCTTGTAGGCGGCGAGAACATAAAAGGCGATCGTTACCGTCTCCAGACAAACGAAGAGGGAAACAAAATGATGGCTTTGAACGAGCAACATGAACCCGGCCGTGACCACTAGAATAATGTGGTAGAGCTCGACATGCACCAGGGCCTGACGACGGAGAAACTGGCCTGCCAGATGCACCACCACCACAGAACTGGCGATGAAAAACAGCCGCATCCAGCTTCCCA
>JBEAQI010000298.1:0-5452 GCA_041163965.1 Verrucomicrobiota bacterium
ATGCCATAGACTTCGCGACCCCCTTCGGTGACGCCGTCAGCTGCATTCCAGCCCAGCGATCCCGCCAACTTCAAATTGTCTGGCTTTTCCTTGGCCCACTGGTTGCGCCACTCGGCACCGAGGACCACTTCCACCGGACCCGCTGGGAGTTCGAAGATCTCCGTGTTGCTCAAGCGGAAGTCAACCAGTTCGGTCTTCGTGAAACCATCCGTTTCATTGTCGGCACGGATTTCGTTGGCAAGGTCGGCATTAGGAGCAGCGGGATTGAGGTTGCCCTTGCCCAGCTCCGTGCTGCGAATCCAGCTCGCTGAAAACAGATTGTAAGCGTCTGAGGAACCAAGGGCAAGGAGTTCTTCAAACCTCGCCTGAGAACCGCCGTTCAACTCACGGTCTTCAGTCTTTTCGTCGGAATACAGGGCATACGCTTCAAGATTCCAGTTGTATCCAAGCTCACCCTTCACACCGAGAACAGTGCGCAGCGAACGACGCTCAATCTGGTTGATACGAGCGCCCAGTTCGAGGAAGCGATAGTATGCAAAAGCGGGAGCTGCGCTGGAAGCGTCGATGACCGCGTCCCCGAAAATGTCGCGAAGCCAGTAATTTGCTGCAGGAACGTCGCCCACCACAAACGGTGACGGGGCCAAACGGAACTCGAGCTCGGAGTAGCTGTAGCCAAACTCCGAGAAAAATTCCCACTTGTCGTTGATCTCGTAGTTGGCCGTACCATAAACGCTGTGCTGTTGGTTCGGATTCACGGAGATCGTAAAGTTTTCATACGGGAAACGGTGCCCGTTGCGATTTTGGCTGTCGGTATCGTAAGGACCTCTGTTTACAAAAGGAATGAAATCACCGGGGCCGGTCGCCACATCAATGCCGTTCTTCAACGTCCAAATGCCGGTGTAGGCGCTATCCGCCAACCCAGTCGCGGCAATAATCGCATCCTCAATCGGGGGATCAAAGAAGAACAAACCGGGATTCGGGAGAACGGAGTGCCCGCCGCCCAACATCCACGGACGGTCAGGGGCCATCAAGTCGCCTTCCTTGCGAAATGCGCCGCCCATCGTGAACTTGAACTTTCCGCCCGCACCACGGCCGCCAACAATGAAGCTGGTCGTCGTTTCGGGGGCCTTGGCGTCTTCCGTCTGGCCGTAGCCGACGTTGAATTCGAGGCCTTCAAATTCGTCATCGAGGATGAAGTTGATGACCCCAGCCACCGCCGACGTTCCGTAGGTCACGGACCCACCGGCCTTCAAAATTTCAATCTGCTTGACCGCCGCCAAAGGAATCTGGTTCAGGTCAGGCGTGGCACCGGTCCCGGAAGGCGTCAAGCGACGGCCGTTCAAGAGGATCAGGGTGTTGCCACCGGAAATCGTCCGGAGACCCACACGCGCCGCCCCGTCCGTTCCATTCGTGAAATTGGAACTCTGGGTGTCCGGACCACCAATGATCGGCAGGTCGCGGAGGAATTCCGCCGGAGAAGTCGCAGGGGACAGCCTGATGTCCTCCTGGGTGTAGGTCACGAGGGGAAGACTGCCCTCGACCTCCGCGCCCGTCAAACGGGTACCGGTGAAGGTCAGGGTCTGCAACTCCTCGAGTTCGTCGTCGCCTTCTTCCTGCGCCACAACAAAGGGCGAGAAGAGGGCCGCAGTGGCAGTTAGAGCCAGCCAGGGCTTCCATGTTTTCAAGTTCATAGCCTTGTTTCCTTTTTTAGCGTTGGTTAAACAAAACAGACCAGCGATACGATAAAGCTGCAAAAAATCAATAAATTTCTCCTTTATTTGAACGTTTAAAGGAAAAGGTGGTCAGGCCTAAGCTCTGTCAAGAATGCGTTCGAGCGTGTCGGCGTAGTCTTTGAGGCGGTCTTCGGAGCGGATCGAGAGCGCTTCGCGAATGCGATCAAGGGCCTTCTTATACTGTTGCTGACTGACGTGTAGGGTCGCCATCTGCACAAGGCCCTCAAAGCGGATGTCATTGTCATTCAGCCCCACCGCGCGGTCGTAATAGTAAAGGGCGCGCTCATTGTCGCTTTGGCGCCGGTAATAGCTGGCCACTTGCAGGAGAGCCCGGCCATTGAAGGGACTTTCGCGCAAAACCTCCTCAAGGAACGCAATAGAAGCCTTCTCATCGCCTAATCCAAGGGCCACCTGGGACTGAAAAACGGTCCACGACTGACGGTCCGCAGTGGACCAGCCCGCAAATAGCTCCGCGGCAGGGGCAGCCCCTTTGATAAAGGCCTCCGCCTCCTCAAACAGGCTCTGCCCCACAAGGGTGCTCAAAATGCGCAGCTTCTGACCAGTGGTCAGCTTGGGAGCGGCCTCAAGATAGGCGTCAAGGGCGAGTTTGGGAATCCGGTTATTGAGGTGCAGGTCACCCAGCAGAAGAAGGGCGGAGCTGGCCAGATCCCCCACCTTGCGGGCCATTTCCAGATTGGCGATGGCCTTGTCGAAATCCTCCAAGCCCACAAAGGCATTGGCGCGGGTCACCCAGAAACGGTTATCATCGGGATTCTCCTGCAAGAGCTGAAAAGCCACTTCCTGGGCCTCGCGATAATCTCCCACCTCCATCAAGGACTGGGCCTTTCCAATCACCCAGTCGCGGTTCGCCGGATTGAGAATGGTCGCCATCCGATAAGAATCGAGGGCCTGCATGAATTTTCCGGTGTTGAAATAGTTGTACCCCAGCAATCCATAGGTGTCCCCGTTGCTCTCTCCCAGCTAAATGGCCTTCGTCAACATCGTGATGGCTTGATCAAACTCACCGGTCTGGGTGTAGACGATGCCCATGTTCTTGTAGGCGCGCAGGTAATCGGGAAATTTCTGCACGGCACTGCGGTAGGCGCGCAAGGCCTGCGGGTTGTTGCCCTGCTGGAGATACAAGGTCCCCAGAATGTAGTCGAAATTGGCGTTGGACTCGGCCGTGATGTTGGCCACGAGGAGACGGGTGGCCTCCGCGAGATTGCCGGCATTCACCACCGGCAGGATGTCCTCGTTGAAGAACCGGGCCTCGTCGCGCGTCATCACATCGGGCTCGATCTCCGATCGGGCTCCGAATGAACCCAGCACGCGCTTCTGAAAATCAGGGTTGCTCCATGAATTCGGCACCACCGGCGAAACTTGCCCAAAGCCCTGCAACGCCACCCCCGCGGCAATCAGCCCTATGCCCAAAATTTGTGGAATCTGTCTCATAATGGAATCTCCTGTGGAATTATTTGCTGAAATCGATGGTAATGGGTTGGACGTACTCGGCCGTCACCGGCTCGCCATCCTTGGTCGGTGACTCGTAGCGCCACTCGGGAACTTGCTGGCGAACCGCCTCCGTCACCAGCGGACTAGGGGAATCGGCCACGTTGGTCACGGACACAAGCCCCTTCTCATTGATGCGGATCGTCACTCGGAACGTTCCGCGGACCCCACTGCGCATGACCTCGGGTGGCCACCGGATCGGGGTCGACAAAGCCCGCGGTTCACGGTCGAGATCGCGCAAAGAGTAAATAATGGCCTCCTGCACGCTCTCCTGCATCTTGAAACCACTTAAATCAAGACCGGCTGCCAAAGCCCCTCCGGTGCCAGGATTCAGCATACTCTCCAGCATGGAAATATCCAGCATCGGGGGTGGTTCTTCCAACTCGGGGGTTTCTTGTTGCTCTTCCTCCTCGGGCGGCGGTGGCTCCGGCGGGGGCGGCTCCGGGGGGGGAATGTTGGCCACATCCACCGAGCGGATTGTCTTGTCCCGCGGATCCCCTGTCAAAGCCTGCGTGAAGGGCAGAATCGCCAGAATCGCCAAGGTCATGATGACCGTGGCGAAGACGATCCGGATCAGATACCGGCTGGACCGGGGCACCTGATACCCGACATGCCGTGGAGGAGGAAGCGCCATCAGGATCCTTCGGTCGAAATGTTCACGGAGTTGGCACCCGCCAGCTTGGCCTCATCAATCACCCGCACCAAGACCCGCGTCGGAACATTCTCGTCCGCTTGGATGATCACCGGAATGCTGGGATCCTCCTGTATCAACCGTTTGACGATCCCCCGCACCCCGTTGATCCCAATGTCTCGCCCCCCGTACACAACATTGCTGTTGGCCGTGATCGCGATCAGAATGCTGTTCTTTTCGAGCTGTATCTGGGAAGCGGCCTGCGGCTTTGTCACCTCCACTCCGGTCTCCTCCACAAACACCGTGGTCACAATGAAGAAGATCAGCAGAATGAACACCATGTCGATCAGCGGGGAAATGTTGATGTCCTCGGTGGCTCCTCGATTGCTGGAAAAGACGCGGCGTCGCTTCATGGGTTCTCTCCTACAGGTGTGGTGGATTTCTTTTCGTAAAGTTGCACCGTCAACGCCTCCATGGTCGTCAGACACGCTTCCATCTCGTTGCGGCGCTTATGAATGAGGGTCGCCATCACATAAGCAGGGATGGCAATAATAAGGCCGGTCTGGGTTGTGATCAAGGCCTCTGAGATGCCCGCCGCAATCTGATCTACCGTGTTGGACCCAGTGCTGACCGCCAAACCGCTGAAAGTCGTCAACATGCCCATCACGGTCCCCAAAAGCCCCATCAGGGGCGCGGTCGTGATCAACACCAACAAATAAGCGCGCTTGCTGTCGACTTCCGCAAGATAACCGCTCACCACCTCCGCAAAGCGGGACTTCACCGCGTTTGCAGACGATACCTCGTCGGATTGGGTATACTCAAGGATATGCCGGAGTTCACCGTCTGCCAGAATGGGATTGAATACATATTCAATCAGCCGTTCCCGCTGGATCTTGTAAAAGCGATGCTCGGAAAAAAAGAAAAACAGCCGGAAGGCGGCGTAGTAAATCCCCAGCGCCAACACGGTCAACGGCACCATCAGAACCCCGCCATCGGTCAGGATGGTCATAAACTCTTCCTGAAACTGTTCCCAAATGCCGCTCAAACCAGGCCTCTTCGGAGATTAACCCTTGCGGGACAAGCCATTCACAAAGGCCACCGCCATGCGCTCCATATTGGCCATCACCCCCTGCGCGCGCCGGTTCAACAAAGCATGCATGATCAGTGAGGGAATCGCCACGATCAACCCGAACTCGGTCGTCACGAGCGCCTCGGAAATCCCACTGGACAACTGCTTGGCATCGCCTGTTCCGAAAATCGTGATCAATTTGAAAGTGTTGATCATCCCCGTCACCGTCCCCAGCAATCCCATCAGCGGCGCCGTCGCCGCAGTGACCGCGATGAAGGGCAATAGGCGCTCCAGACGGGGCTGCACTTCGAGCATCCGCTCATACATGACCTCCTCGATCAATTCCTTGCTCTCCTCACTGTGCTCCACCGCATCCACCAACATCGCCCGGGCCGGCCCCTTCACCCCCTGCGCAAGGACCATCGCCTCCTCCCGCTTGCCTTCGTTGAGGGCCTTCAAAATGTCATGCAGAACCCCCACCCGCGGCATTTTCACAGAGTAAATCTCGAA
>JBEAQI010000299.1:0-3191 GCA_041163965.1 Verrucomicrobiota bacterium
GCGGGGAAACATCCGTATGGAGACGATACGCGGTTGGTTGGCCGCCTTAGTGGAATAATAGGCCTCGGACTTTGGGTTCCGCCAGATGTCTAACAGCCCTGCTCCGAAAATCCAGTCACCGGCAACCAGGGCGTGGATGCAGTAACCGTCGACTGCAGGATTGGATCGCACCGCCTCGATCATGCGTCTGTTCGCGGTGCCGTGGAGGGACTGCTGCATCAGGCAGAATTGCTCGAAACTTGGGTACAAGTACCCAAATCCGGAATCCTCAAGGACTTGAATCTGTTCCAATTGAATACGCTCATGATACCGGTAGGCGGGTGTGAGCGGATTACCGTGCTGTCTGAACAGCTCATTGCAGGCCGGGAGGTTAGGCAGGCTTCCGTAACCCAGTTCGGAAACAAAGGACATGAGGCCGGGCACGACGTTGCGCCCGGGTGTTTGGCCCTTGTAGCCAAAAGCAGTCTTTTCCTTCTCCGTCATCCCGATGGTCAGAAAACCGTCGTACCGGGCCTCGTTAATCAACGGACCGGGGTAGGTGTGGATGTCGTTGAACTTGACCGGTTCGTAGTCGCCGGGAAGATACATGTTTGCTCCGAAGGCCCAGCCCCCCGACTCGTCAAGTACCAGACGGGTCGGATCAAGATCGCGAACCATAATAGCCATCGGCCGCATCATTTGCTTGAGGATCGGTCGATGAAGCTCGTTGAACAGCTCCCATTTCACAACGCATGTCCGGCTCCGGTCGCGCAAAACAGATTGGCGGATCTCGTTCTCAACCCGCGCAGGCAGGTAGGGAGTGGATAGCGGAAGGCGCATGCACTCAAGCACTGGACTGCCGACCACAAGCACGCCCATCTCGTCGGCAAGGTCCAGCCATTGTGGATGCGGCGGGCGTCGCCACGGCCGAATCATGTTGAAGCCGGCCTCCTTGGCCAACTGAATCTCGCGCCGGGCCATCGCCTCACTATCAGGAGTGGCGATGCCGTTTGGATACAGTCCCTCGAAGAAAGTCGCTTTAAGATAAAGGCGCTTCCCGTTCAATTGAAAGTCATTGTCCCGGATCGTGAACTCTCGCAGCCCGAAACGCTGGGTCCAACTGTCCGAAAGTTTTCCATCAACAAGCACTCGCAGGCGAGCGCGGTAGAGAAAAGGGTCCTCCGGCGACCAGTCGCGCGCATCCGGGATTGCCAGAGTCCACGTATGCGTGCAGGCCCCGGGACGCAAATGCAGCTGATCAACCACGGTTGCAACGGCTTTCGCCGGATTCCCTGCCTCGGAAATTTCAATCAAGACTTGGGTGTCCATGCCCTTGACGGCGGTTTGGTCCAACGCTATTTCAAACGTCACGTTTCCCTGTTGCCAGTCCGGCTTTAAGAAGACATCATTCACCAGAACAGCGTCGGTGGCCACCAGCTTGACGGACTGCCAGATGCCGCCGGTGATTCCGCCTCGCCATTGGGGAGTCTCCAGAGGCCCGATGCCGTCCACGACCTTGTCGGAAAGGATGATCGGGCCTTGTACCCGAACCAAGAGGACGTTTTCCTGTCCCGCCTTGAGGATGCGGTCGACACGCAATGCGAAAGGCGTGAAACCTCCCTCATGGTAGCCAATCGGTTCGTCGTTGATCCAAACCTCCGCAATGTAGTTGACCGCACCAAAATGCAACTGCACCACCTTCCCAGCCCAATCCGCCGGGACCTCGAACTCCCGCCGATAGAAGGCGACCCCCTCGTAGTCCTGTTCGATTAGCTCCCAGGCCAACGGAACGGAGATATCACGGCGGTGGTCGACTTGGCGGAATGTCTCATCCAGATGCCAACCGTCCCCGCGACCCGTGTTGTATGGGTCAAACGCGATTTCCCAAGAGCCGTCGAGGGACAGCTCCGAGCGGGCGGTTGCCTGCAGCGAGACGAAGATGCCGATGTAGACCGACAGTGCAAGGCGGATCAATTTAGAAGCGTACATGATGGTTGCCGTTGTTCAGTATTTGAATAGAAGCGTCCGATGGAAGCACGAACCGGACCTGCATGCCTTGAGGAATCTCAATCAGCAGGTCCCGCTCTGCCATATCCCACCATACGGAAAGTATTCCCTTAGGGGATGGAATGGACCCCTCGATGACCGTAAGGCCGCAATCCGGAACGGTCAGCTCAACTTCCCGGAGGCCAGGCTTCAAGGGCCGTATACCGAGAATGAACTCGCCGAAGAGGGCGGGCGGAAAGGCGCTCTCCGTCTGGGCATCGCTGCGGGTGCGCTTCTGAAACACGCCGGAACGGCCTGTCCCGTCGCGCCACCACTCCTCCCAGAGGGTCCGGTTGGTTTCCGGATCCAGCATCCGGTTAAAACGGCGCTGAAGCAGGGCCAGGGATTCCCGAACATAGCCGTAACGGCACAATCCGTAGTGAAGAAGGGACGACATGGCCGGGGTCACCATTACAATCCCGCTTCCACGGGTAATGAAACTGCCATCGTCTTCGGCCAGCAATTGCCCAGCCACCCGGTCGGCTTGCCGCCTGTCGGCCGCGCCCGTCGCGAGAGCCATGGCAATGGTTTCCTTAAGTTTCGACAGGACAAGGTGCTTATACATAATTTTCTATCGATCGAATGATACAGCCCGCTTCTCCATCATCGAGCATCTTCCGCACCTCGGCGGCCCTCGCCAAGATACTTGCCCAGTGGATCTTAAGATTACCCGTTGACGGCCCGCCTGACTATGCACATTTTGGCACTGAATATTCCCTTTAATATTTCGTGGATTTCACTTGTTAGGTTTTGATAAACAACAGCTTGCTAAAGAACCGAAACCGGCTCAAGGCGTGCAGGTGGAGTTTTATTTCTGGCTTATCCAATGGTACCCCAAAGCGGTATATTTAGCTGGGTTATTCACACATGACCGTATTCTGAAACTGTATGAACTTCACCGACCCTGCCGTTCGTACCCTCCTGGTTGAGAATACGCTGGACCTGCTTTCGGGGCTGCGCGACCAGACGGGCCTGACCGCCGCTTTGGCCATCATGGCGGACAACGAGCATGAGGGGATCGTCCTAGCCTCCCTCCCCGGAAAATCCGACCACTGTTATGTGCCGCGGACGGGCTTTCATTTCCATCTGCACTGCACAGCCCCGGGCAAGGCCCTGCTGGCCCATCTGCCGAGGTCCCGTCGGATTCAGGTGCTTTCGGAAATTCC
>JBEAQI010000300.1:0-3302 GCA_041163965.1 Verrucomicrobiota bacterium
GGGGCCACCACGGCCGTGACCGGGAAATCCCCATACTGGCCGTCGGCGGCCGGCGGCTTGCCGCACCCTCCGGCTAAAACGATGCCGATGAGGCAGATGAGCAAAGCGGTTTGGTGCGGTCTGCGATCGCGGAAAGCATGGATGGGAGTCCTATTTATCATAATATCGAGCCCCACCTTAGCCTGATTCCATCCCCTCGCAAGAGTGCGTTGCGATAATTCAAGGCTGCCATCGCACGCGTCCGCCATGGCGGTGTCTGTCACCGGTTTTGGGGTGTCGGTTTTGGGGTGTCTGTCACCGATATGACGGGCCGGTGAAATTGAGGGAGAATGCGGTTGGCGTGGCTTGCGCTGGAGGCTTAGGCCGGTACGGTGAAGGAGGTATGGCAAGGACGAGCGATGAGGCAAACGGAGCGGTTGGCAGACGGGCTGGCCGATGGGGGATGGCGATGGTGGCGGTTTTGCTGGGGGGCTGCGGTGAACCAAGTGGGCGGAAGGTGGAGGACCGCCCGGCGCCGGTGGAGGTGGTCCGGGTGGAGGTCGGGCCTATTTCGGATATCCGCCAGTTGAGTGGTTCGTTGCGGGCCGCTTCTGATTTCACGGTTTCGGCGAAGGTAGCGGGCCGTGTGGCGGTCCTTGAGGCGGATATTGCCGCGGAGGTGGGAGATGGCGGGCTGCTTGGGCAGCTGGACAGCGAGCCGTTCCAACTGGCGTACCGCGAGGCTGAGGGGGAGGCGGGGGTGGCGCAGGCCAATCTGCGTGCCGCGGCGGCCCGCGCTGAATTGGCGGAGCGCGAGCTAAACCGCCGCCGCCAGTTGAAGGAGAGGGGGTTTTTGTCGGATGACCAGTTCGAGGAGGCGGAGGCCCAATTCATAGCGGCGACTGCCGCCCGGGAGGTTGCGGCGGCCCAAGTGGCGCGGGCCACCGCGAGCCTGGAGGCGGCCGAGGTGAACCTTCGGTATACGCAGATTCGCGCCGAGTGGAGCGGAGGGGAGCCCACCCGTCATGTCGCGGAGCGCTATGTGGATGAGGGTGACCGCGTCGCGGTGAATGATCCCCTATTCCGGATGGTGAGTCTGGATCCGCTCCTTGCGGAAGTGTTCATCACGGAGGCAGATTTTGCCCGATTGCAGGTCGGCGACGTGGTTTTGTTGCAGGCGGATGCCTATCCGGAGCGGGAGTTTGCGGGCGAGGTGGTGAGGATTGCGCCGGTTTTCTCCGAGCGGTCCCGGCAGGTCCGTGTGGAGATCGAGGTGCCCAATCCCGGGGCCCTGCTTCGGCCGGGGATGTTTGTGCGAGCCAGTCTGGTCTTGGAAACCCAGCCAGCGGCCCAATTGGTGCCGGAGGAGGCGTTGGTGCGAAGAAACGGCGGAAATGGGCTGTTTCTTGTGGAGCCTGGGACCGCACTGGCCCGTTGGGTTCCGGTGCAAACGGGAATTTTGCAGGATGGGCGCCTCGAAATTGTGTCACCGGTGATTTCCGGTGAGGTGGTGGTGCTTGGCCAGCAGCTCATTCGTGATGGCTCCAAGGTTGCCGCCCGCGAGCGTTCATCTGCTGTCACGAGACCATGAGCTTGCCGGATTTCAGTGTTCGTCGGCCCATTCTGGTGAGCATGGTGACATTCATCGTGCTGTTGCTGGGGATTGTCGCTTTCAGAGAGCTAAAGGTCGACCTTCTTCCCAGTATCGAGTTGCCGACGGTAACGGTCGATACCCGCTATCCCGGGGCCAATCCCGAGGTCATGGAGCGCTTGGTGACGCAGATTCTCGAGGAGATCATTGCCACGAATCCCGGGATAGAGGAGCTGACCTCACGCTCCGGCGATGGCTGGAGTCGCATCACGGTTCTTTACGAATGGGGGACGGATGTCGATGCGGCGGCCCTTGAGTTGCAGGCCAAGCTGGAGGACGAACTCAACGAGTTGCCCGAAGACATTCAGCGGCCGCGGGTGGGCAAATTTGACATCGACAGCTTTCCGGTTGTTTTGCTGGGGATCTCCAGCCCTCTTGACCCCGTAGAGCTATCGGAGATTGTGGAAAACCAGCTGCGGTATCGGCTGACCCGTATCCCGGGGGTCGCGCAGGCCGACCTTTGGGGGAGTTTCGACCGCGAGGTCCGGGTGGAGCTAGATCCCGACCGGTTGGGGGCGCTCGGGTTGTCTTTGAATGAAATCCTTGAGGCCCTTCGAAAGGCTAATCTCGACGTTCCGACCGGTCAGATTGAGGCCGGGCGATATGAGGTGACATTGCGCGCCCCGGCCGAGTTTCAATCCCTTGAGGAGATCCGGGACACCATCATCCGCCGTACGGACGGGGCTTCCATCCGACTTGGGCAGGTGGCGGAGGTGTTGGACACCTATGGCAAGCTGACCCGCATCATTCGCGTTGACGACGAGCTTGGGCTGCGGTTGGCGATCCGCAAAAAAGCGGGCGCGAATACGGTGGAGGTATCCCGTCTCATTCTGGAGGAGATCGCGGCCATCAATGCCAGCTATCCCCAGTTGAAGATCATTCCGGTGATCGATCAGGGGAATTTTATCCAGCGATCGATTGAGAATGTGGCCAGGTCTGTCTTGTACGGTGGAGGCTTGGCGATCCTGGTGCTTCTTTTCTTTCTCCGCAATGTGCGGAGCACGCTGATCATCAGCGTGTCCATTCCGATTTCCATCATCGCCACTTTCGCGATGGTCTACTTCATGGGATTCACGATCAACCTGATGACCCTGGGCGGATTAGCCCTTGGGGTAGGGATGATGGTAGACAGTTCCATTGTGGTGATTGAAAACATTTTCCGCCGACGTGACGAGGGCGGGGAGACGCGGGCAGTGGCGGCGGCCCGGGGGGCCGCGGAAGTGGCACCGGCGATTGTGGCGAGCACGATCACAACCCTGGTGATTTTTCTCCCGGTGGTGTTTGTCCGAGGCGTAAGCGGGGTGTTGTTCACGGACCTTGCCCTTGTGATTGTTTTTTCCCTCTGCGCGTCGCTGCTGGTGTCGCTCAGTCTAGTCCCGATGCTGTCCTCCCGGTTTCTCCGCAGTCGGGAGGCGGAGCGGGCTCGCTCCGTGCGGGTTCAGGCGTGGGTGGACCGGTCCGGGGCGGTCTTGGAGGCGTTAGAGTCCCGCTACGCCAACGGGCTACGCTTGGTGCTGGGCCACCCCAGGCGAACTGTGTCCGCGGTGGCGGCCCTCTTTGTCGGGAGTCTTGCGTTGTTGCCCTTGGTCGGGACCGAATTCATCCCTCCGAGTGACGAGGGAGAGATTCAGATTTACGGGGAGATGGAGACCGGAACCCGGCTCGATCTGCT
>JBEAQI010000301.1:0-4437 GCA_041163965.1 Verrucomicrobiota bacterium
TACTTTCTTGTTTGAAGGCTGGATGTTGATGGCGCGGCGTGCGCCGAATTTGGACCGGGGGTTCGCCTTTGAGCATTGGTTGGATTATGACGCCGAGGTCCATGCCGCACAGCGTGTCCATCTGCGGGAGAGGGAGGTTCGGTGCGACAAGCCAGTCTTGGGGTGGGACAAGGATGCCGCTGTCATTGAGCAGGCCCGGTCGATCAAGGAGGCTTTTTTTGCGGAAGCCGATATTCGATTTACGGCGGAACCGTTGCAGCAGATGGCGGTCGACTGCGCGGGTGGTCTGATGGTGGCGAATCCCCCCTATGGCGAGCGCATGGGGAGGGAGGAAGACCTTGGTTTGCTGTACCGCGAATTGGGAGAAGTGTCGAAGCGGGTGGCGCGGGGGGGGCGTTTACTGGTTTTTACAACGAACAGAAAAGCGGCGCGTCAGATCCGTATGACGGCGGACCGCACGTGGACGCTTTTTAATGGAGCCCTTGAAGGCGTGTTGTACCGGTATCCCATACGGGCGGCGGGGGAGATTCAGCGACAGGGGGAGGATTCCTATTCAGCTGAAGAAACGTGACAACGGCGGTGAAGAGGGTCGTTTCCGGGCTGGCAATTCCCTATCGGCGACTCATGTTGGAGAAGTGGACCCGCTCCTCGATATCCAGAGTGTGACGAAAGATTTTGGCCGTTTCCGGGCTCTTGATGCGATCAGCCTGCAGGTTTACCCTGGCGAGATCTTTGCACTCCTAGGCCCCAACGGTGCGGGAAAGACGACGTTGATCAGCTGTATTACCGGATTGATACAGGCGTTTTCAGGGCGCATTGAGGTGGGGGGGCATGAGGTTCGGGAGTGCTATTCCCTTGTGCGTCAGTTGATAGGCCTGGTTCCCCAGGAGCTCAATTTTGATGGATTCTTTAAGGCCCGGCATGTGCTGGAGTATCAAGGCGGTTTTTTTGGGGTGCGAGACTATCGCGGCCGGGCTGCGGAATTGTTGGAGGCGTTTTCCTTGAAGGACAAGGCCGAGGCAAACAGCCGTTGGTTGTCTGGTGGCATGAAGCGCCGATTGATGATCTGCAAGGCCCTTGTGCACAAGCCGCCTCTCTTGTTTCTAGATGAGCCGACGGCGGGGGTGGATGTTGAATTGCGGGACGAGCTGTGGGCTTATGTTCGAGCGTTGCGCGCCTCCGGGACGACCGTGTTTCTCACCACTCACTACCTTGAAGAAGCCGAGCAACTAGCCGACCGGGTGGGGGTAATTCATGGCGGTAAGCTGGTCTTGGTGGAAAAGCGCGATGAATTGCTGAACCGCTATGGTGAGCGGTGGGTGGAAGTCGTTTTTGACCGCGCGGTGGAGGCCGAGGATTGGATAGGGCTGCCATGCCATCGCGTTGAGGCCGTGAATGCCCGGCAGTGGCGCTTCTGTTTCAGGGACGCCTCACGTTCTGAGGTTGGGGAGGACCCCGTCGTGCCCGTTTTGTTGGCCCGTTTCCGCGAATATGGCCTTACGCCTTTGCGCGTTGAGGGAGGACGCAGTCGCCTTGAGGACATTTTCCGCAGCGTTATTGGTGGGGTAAGCGAGGGGAATTCCGTATCGGGGAGGAGGGCCGATTAATGGGTGATTCGAGCGTGAGAGGGCCGCGGCCCGATTTGGACCCCGCTTGGAAATTGGCGGCGGAGCGCCATATTGCGGTGGCGGCGGCCCGCGGCAAGGCGGAGGCAGGGTATTTCGGGATGTGGGTTTTGTTTCGCAAGGAGATGCACCGGTTTCTTTCAATATCCGGGCAGACCGTTCTCAGTCCTGTGGTGACCACGATGTTGTGGTATCTTGTGTTTGGTTATTCCCTTGGCGACCGGTTGGATGTGATCCGAGGCATTCCCTACACGGATTTTCTCGTTCCCGGATTGGTCATGATGGCCATCATCACGAATGCCTTTCTCAATAGCGGCTTTTCCTTTTTCATCGGTAAGGTGCATGGCACTGTGGTTGACTTGTTGGTGAGTCCTCTAAGGCCGTGGCAAATCGTTGCCGCTTATTGTGGGGCAAGTGTGATCCGCGCCCTGTTGGTTGGGTCGGTCATCTGGCTTGTGGCTGGCCTGATGGGGGCGGAGACGCTTGCGCACCCAGCGTGGACGCTCCTTTTCATGCTGCTGACCAGTCTCGCTTTTGCCTTATTCGGCTTGTTTGTGGGTGTTTTGGCGAGCGACTTTGATCACATCAATTTTGTTCCCAGTTTTCTTTTGCTGCCCCTGACCTTTCTGGGCGGGGTCTTTTATTCCATACAGATGCTGCCCACCCCGTGGGGACAGGTGTCGCTCTACAACCCTATCGTCTACATGGTCAACGGCCTGCGCTACGGCATGACGGGAGTGACGGATGTTCCGGTGTTGCCCGGCTTTGGAATTGTCGCAGTGAGCGTTTTGGTGTCGTGGGCAGCTGTCAATGCCCTGTTGGTCTCCGGGCGTGGGACAAAACAATAGACTGCCATGGTGCTTTCAGTCGGAGCTTAAGCAGGTAGTAAGGCAGCCAGCATAGCCTGCCAGACAACCCAATCACGAGCTGTATTGGAGCAGGGGGGCGATAACGAGAGCGACGATCGCCATGACATTAATAAGGATGTTCATGGATGGGCCGGAGGTGTCCTTCAGCGGATCTCCAACGGTATCACCGACCACGCAGGCATGGTGGGCATCAGAATTTTTCCCCCCATAATTGCCATGCTCTACAAACTTTTTGGCGTTGTCCCATGCCCCGCCCGCGTTGGCCATGAGCAAGGCGAGTAGGACGCACCCCAAGAGGGCTCCGACGAGCATGCCCCCGAGCGTATCCGGCCCGATAAGAAACCCGACAATGACCGGGCTGAGGATGGCGATGGCCGCGGGGAGGATCATTTTCCGAAGGGCGGCGTTGGTGGCAATACCGACGCAACGCCCGGAGTCTGGAGGGGTCAGGCCTTCCATGAGGCCTGGAATTTCGCGGAACTGGCGGCGTATTTCGTCGATCATTTCACTGGCCGCCTCACCGACGGCGTTCATCGTGAGGGAGCTTACGAGAAAGGGAATCATGCCCCCGATAAAGATACCGGTGAGGACTTTTGGATCATCCAGACGGAGGGTGAATTCCGGATAATGAAGTCTGACGACATTCACGTAGGCGGCGATGATGGCGAGGCCGGCGAGGGCGGCTGCTCCGATGGCAAACCCTTTCCCGATGGCGGCGGTGGTATTGCCCACTTCGTCAAGAGAATCGGTGATTTCGCGTGTTTTTCGGCCAAGGCCGGCCATTTCAGCGATTCCACCCGCATTGTCGGCCACCGGTCCGTAGGCATCAATGCTCATGGTGATGCCGATGGTGGCGAGCATTCCGACGGCGGCAATACCGACCCCATAGAGGCCTGCCTGGTGGCTGGTGATGATAAGGATAGCGGCGACGGTGAGGAGGGGAATAACGACCGATTGAAGGCCGACGGCGAGGCCGGAGATTATGACCGTAGCGACGCCGGTCTGGGATGACTTGGCGATATCGCGCATAGGGCGACCACCGGTGTAGTATTCTGTGGCGAGACCGATCAGGACCCCGCCGAGGGAGCCGCTGAGGACGCAAAACCAGATTTTAGAGGAGACCTCGAGGAGCTGCATAACGCCGAAAGCGGCGAGGATGAAGAGCACGGCGGCGGAGAGCGTTCCGGTGCGGAGGGCGCGGGCGGGATGCCGATTGGCGCTCAAGCGAACAATTCCCATTCCGATCAGAGAGCAGAAGAGGCCTGTTGTGGTGAGCGCGAGGGGGAGAAATAGCAAACTGAAGGCGGAGCCGGCGTATTGGAGGACGGTGTCACTGGTCATGGTGGCAGCGATGGCCATCGAGGCGATCTGGGCATTGCAATAGGACTCAAAGAGGTCCGAACCCATGCCGGCGACGTCACCCACATTGTCGCCGACATTGTCTGCGATGACTCCCGGATTGCGTGGATCGTCTTCAGGGATGCCAGATTCCACTTTTCCGACCAAATCAGCCCCGACATCAGCCGCTTTGGTGAAGATGCCACCGCCCACGCGGAAGAAGATGGCCACAAGGGAGGCTCCCATGGCAAATCCATGGATGATATGGATGTCTTCAGCGGTCCGGCCGAAAAAGAAAAAGAGGCCACCGACGCCCAGAAGCCCCATGGAGGCTACGGTGAGGCCCATAATGGTGCCACCGAAGAAGGCGGTTCGCAAGGCTTCATCGGGGCCCTTTTGGTGGGCGGCCAAGGTGGTGCGTACATTCGCCTTGGTGGCAGTGAACATCCCAATGAACCCACTCAAGGCGGAGGCAATCGCACCCAGTGCAAAAGCGGCGGCCTCGAAAGGGTCTTTAAAGATCAGAACGCCGGCCACGAGGACGCCGAAGAAGGCAAGCAGTTGAAGCTCGCGCCGCATGAAGACCATGGCGCCTTGGTGAATCT
>JBEAQI010000302.1:0-2599 GCA_041163965.1 Verrucomicrobiota bacterium
CGCAGATGCTTGTCACCGAGATAAACGTAATCACTGACTGCCGCCGCCACCACGCTGCCATCCAGGACCCGCCTCACCGCTGACACATAGCCGGTTCCATAGTGCACATTGCCTTTTCCAAAGAAGCCTTCCGCCCCACTGGTTGCATCCACAAGACCACGCTGCGCCAAATCATGCAATGGGATTACATAGCCTGAGGTACTGGTCGGACTGGCAAACGCCACCGGCTTTCCACGCAGACTTTCCACGCCTTGCAGCCCGCTCCCGGCACGCCCAAGCCAGTAGCTCTCATAGCTCGTCTTTCCGTCCACTTCGCTGACCAGTAATAACTCCCCGATGCCCCGCTCACGGTACTGCGCCAGGCTTGTCGACGAACCCCACGCCACATCCACGGTCCCGTTCCCAAGTCCCTGCTCCACAACCGCGCCGCTCGTGGGGACAATGACGCGCACCGCGCGTCCCAACTCTGCCTGCAAGAATGCCGCCAGCTGCTCCCGCTCCTCCACCATCGCGTCCGGATCCTTGTCCGGCCGCAGGGCCACCACCAGCTCCTCGCCGCTAGATCCGCCACAGCCCGTCAACAACAGCCACACGCCCGCAAATAAAGTGAGAATCAGTCTCATGAGGCGAACAAAACCATCTCCTTACGCCGGTCAAGTGCGAAGCGGCACATTTTGGAGCTTCTTTGAGGGGCGGAAAAGAGGTGCCCTGTCCCCGGTGGAAGAGGTGGCTGGCCCCAATAGGACTAGGATGATCCGGACCGCCTGTAAGAGGGGTCTCGGTTTTTTATTCTGAGGAGGAAGAAAGGGATTGAGACCCGATACCGAGGCCGATACCGATACCGATCCCGATGCCGAGGCCGATACCAAATAATGGGTGTCTGTCACCTAAAGGACCAAGATGATCCGGACCGCCTGTAAGAGGGGTCTCGGTTTTTTATTCTGAGGAGGAAGAAAGGGATTGAGACCCGATACCGATACCGATCCCGATCCCGATACCGATGCCAGAAAATGGGTGTCTGTCCCCAGTGGGAAGAGGAGCCTGTCCCCAGTAAGGAGCTGCGCAAAAGAGGTGTCTGTCACCAGTGGGTGTGCGGTTAGTTGCTCTTTACAGGGCGTTGAGAGAGGGAGCGATTTTCTTGACCGGTTTTCTTCCGCTTCCGATTGACAGGGCCGTCGCGGCGGCTTTTAAGGTGCACCATGGTGCAATTAATTTCAAATAAGACGGTTTTGGGGAGTGGGGTTTGGATGATGGCGTGTCTTGTTTGCTGGGGGCAGCAGGCGGGGCAGTTGATTTGGTCGGATGAGTTTGAGACTGATGGGCATCCGGACGGGACGAAGTGGTTTTATGATGAGGGAGGAGATGGCTGGGGAAACAACGAGGAGCAGTACTACACGGCGGAGCGATTGGAAAACGCGCGGGTGGAGGGCGGCGTTTTGATTATTGAGGCCCGGCGGGACGGGTGGCCGTTGAGCAGTCGCCAGAAGACGCACGCGTACACATCGGCGCGTCTGGTGAGCAAGGGACGCGGGGACATTTTGTATGGGCGGGTGGAGGTTCGGGCGAAGGTGCCGGAGGGGAGGGGGACGTGGCCGGCGATCTGGATGTTGCCCACTGGCAGCGCGTATGGCGTGTGGCCGAGAAGTGGAGAGATCGACATCATGGAGCATGTGGGCTTTGCGATGGGGACGGTGCATGGGAGTTTACACACGTTGAATTACAATTGGGCATCGGGGGGGCAGCCGACAGGGTCAGTCAGTGTGCCGGATGCGCATTTGGCCTTTCACACCTACTCCGTGGATTGGAGTCCCGAGGCGATCCGGTTTGCGGTAGATGGCGAGGAGTATTTCACGGCGGCGCGGATCAGCGACAACTGGGAGGACTGGCCATTTGATCAACCGTTTTATGTGATATTGAATTTGGCGGTGGGCGGATTTTGGGGCGGCCAACAGGGGGTGGATCCCGACATCTGGCCGCAGCGTATGGAGGTCGATTACGTGCGGCTTTACGATCTTGGGGGAACGGTGCCATTGGATACCGATTTGGATGGCCTGGCGAATGCGGAGGATGAGGACGACGATGGGGACGGGCTGACGGACCGAGAAGAACATTTGCTGGGAACCAATCTGTTGAACCCGGACACCGACGCGGACGGCTTTTCGGACGGCGAAGAGGTCGAGGGCGGTCACAATCCCCTGTTGGCAACATCCTATCCTGGAGCTGACACCAGTTTGTTGTTGGTGAATCCTCTGTTTGATGCGGGGTTTGATCCATGGATTGTGCACACCAATCGGCTCAATGCGGAGGGCGCTTGGCAGGGCCAAGTGGGTTCATGGGGGGGCTCCTACGCGGTTTCGGATTGGGTAACCGGTGACGCTGGCGCGGGATTCCAGTTTACCCACTACGGGGTGGGGGACAGTCCGCGGGCGGAGCACTTGCTGTATCAGGAGTGGAATGCGGCGGTGGCTGAGATTAAGGCGGGAGACGTGATCCGTTTCCGCGGAACGGCCCAGTTGGTGAACGCGGGGGCCGGGACAAGCGCCTCGGCCTTCATCCGCATTCTTGATTTTGCCTTTCAGCCGATGGAGGACTCGGCGAC
>JBEAQI010000303.1:0-3057 GCA_041163965.1 Verrucomicrobiota bacterium
CCTTGCGGAACAAGCCCCACTCGGACAACGACAGCCCGCGCCCAAGGGCGCGTTGGCGCATCTTCACATTGTGGTCCTTCGACCCCGTAAAATGGTGCAGCGCAAAAACAAACCGCTCGTCCGGAACCACCCGCAAATCGGCCTGTAGACCACCCGCCAGTCGGACGCTCGATTTGGTCTCGCCCTTCGCTGTGATCTCCTCGATCCCCTCCATGCCTGTGAACCAGTCCATGATCGGCCCCGGATGCGAGGATCCCACGATGAAATCGAGGTCACCCACCGTCTCGCGGGCCCGCCGGAAACTGCCTGCCACCTCCGCCCGCTCCACCTCCGGCAAGCGCCTCAAGCCGTCCAGGATGGGCAACGCGATGCGCTCCACGTCCCACCACAGGTGCCGCCGACCATAGGCCTCACGGTTTGCAATGCCGCGTAATATGTTTTCGGCCGATTTGGGCCCGAATCCGGACAGCGCCGCCAGCCTCCCATCCTCGCACGCGGCTTGGAGCGCCGCCATGGTCTCAATCCCCAACTCCGTGCGCACCTTCAAAATCTTTTTCGGACCAAACCCGGGGATCTCCAGCATCTCCAGCAGCCCGGGCGGCACCGAGGCCACCAACTTCTCATAGAAAGGCAGATGCCCCTCCCGCCGCAACTGAATGATCTTCTCCGTAAGGGCCTTGCCGATGCCCTTCACGTCCCCCAATCGCTCCTGCTCAATCAAGGCATCAAGGTCTTCCTCAAGGCTTTCGAGCGCTCGCGCCCCCGATTGATAGGCCCGGATCTTAAAAGGATTCTCCCCCTGCAATTCGAGAAGCGTCCCAATCCGCTCCATCACCGCCGCTATTTCTTTTACTTCCATTTAGTTGGCCACCCTATCCAAGTCTTGCGCAAACATCAACCTCGCGCTCACCTCGATATCGCCATCCGCCATCAGCCCACCCATGGCAAAAGATATTTTCCCTCTGCCCACAGATTCCGCCCCGCGATGGCCTTGCCAGACCGCCCAAACCTCTCCACCTTCCCAAACCATGTCCTCCGATCCGTTTGATTCCATAGAGTCCGCCCTCGACGATATCGCCGCCGGCAAACTGGTCATTGTCGTTGATGACGAGGACCGGGAAAATGAGGGGGATCTGATCATGGCCGCTTCCAAGGCCACTCCGGAAACCGTCAACATGATGATCCGCCATGGCCGCGGCCTGATCTGCGTCCCCACTATCGAACATCAACTTAAGCGGCTCGGCCTCAACCCGATGGTCGCCAATAACCGGGAAAGCCACCGCACCGATTTCACCGTCTCCGTCGATGCCGCCGAGGGAGTCACCACCGGCATCAGTGCCGCTGACCGCTGCACCGCCATCCGCATCATCGGCGACCCGCACTCTACCGCCGACCAGTTGGTCCAACCGGGCCACGTCTTTCCCCTCCGCGCCAGACCGGGCGGCGTCCTGCAACGCGCCGGCCACACCGAGGCGGCCGTCGACCTCGCCGTCCTCGCCGGCCTGCCCCCCGCCGGCGTGCTCTGCGAAATTCTCAACGAGGATGGCTCCATGGCCCGCCTCCCCGAATTGCTCGAGTACCGCCGCACTTTCGGCCTCAAACTGATCTCCATCAAGCAACTCATCGAATACCGCCACAGCCGGGAAAAACTGGTCGAGTGCATCCTTTCTCGCCCCTTCCAAAACGCCTTCGGCGAATGGACCCTTCACCTCTTTCGCTCGCTCACCGACCACCGCATCCACTTTGCTCTCACCATGGGCGAGATGGATGCCAGCCCCGCCCTCGTCAGGGTCCAGTCGGAAAATATCCTCAGCGACGTCTTCGCCGCCAACCCGGACTCCCCTGTCAACCGCGCCCTGCGCCATATCGCCGATGAGGGAAAAGGCACTTTCCTCTACATCACCCACTCCTGCGCCGGTCTCCAGATCCCTCAATCCAACACCGCCCCATCCTGCTCCCTTGAACCGGTCAGCATGGACTTTCGGGGCTACGGCCTCGGTGCTCAAATCCTCTACGCCCTCGGCCTCCGTAAAATCCGCCTCCTCTCCTCTTCCAAACGCCGCCACATCGCCCTCGATGGCTACGGCCTGGAAATCATCGACTTCGTCGACCTTCTTCCCTGACCACCCAACGGGTTTTTTTACCTCCCAACCTAAAAATCTGAACTATTCTCCGGGGCCCCTTGACTCGATGCGCGCTTATGCAACGTTCTAATTGTCTTAATTAGACACACTTAAGGGGTATTAGTATAAGAGCTGAAAGCCGCGGTCTGGAAACGGACCGCGGTTTTTTGTTTGCCTGTGGTACATTTCCTCACAAACCAAAGACACGGATGGCCCGACGCCGTCCACCACACCTATTTTGAGAGGAAATGACTGATATGAGCGAATCAAACAGCTACACATTCGGGACCCTTGCGGTGCATGCTGGCCAGAGTCCGGATCCAGCCACTGGGAGCCGTGCGGTACCCATTTATCAGACCACCAGCTACACGTTCCGCGACACGGAACATGCCGCCAATTTGTTCGCCCTGAAAGAGTTGGGCAACATCTACACCCGCATTATGAATCCGACCACGGACGTGCTGGAGCGGCGCGTGGCGGCCCTCGAAGGAGGCACCGCGGCCCTCGCGCACGCCAGCGGCAGTGCGGCGGTGACCAATGCCATCCTGAACATCGCCGGGGCCGGCGACCACATCGTGTCGGTCTCCCAGCTCTACGGCGGGACGTATAATCTTTTCCACTACACCCTTCCGAAGCTCGGCATTGAGGTGAGTTTCATTGATGGCGAACGGCCCGAGGCTTTTCGCGAGGCGATCCGGCCAAACACCAAGGCCTTTTACGGCGAGACGCAGGGCAATCCACGGCTCAACCCCTTTCCCATCGCGGAAGTGGCGGCCATTGGCCGGGAGGCGGGCATTCCGCTCATTCTGGACAACACCTCCCTGAGCCCGGCCGTTTGTCAGCCCATTCACCACGGGGCCAATGTGGTGGTGCATAGCCTCACCAAGTTCATGGGGGGGCACGGAACGAGCATCGGGGGCATTGTCGTCGATGG
>JBEAQI010000304.1:0-3249 GCA_041163965.1 Verrucomicrobiota bacterium
GATTGGGCTAGGGTCGGTCAAAGCCGTGAGGGTCCAGTCGGGGCGATGGCCTGGAAGCCCCGGGGCCCGGTTGGAGTCGCAAAGGTAAGTGCCATTGATTGGCAAGTAAGCCGCTTCGGTCTACTGATTCCTGCGGCTGTATTGGAACCCCTTGACCTAGCCGGGCGGCGCATAACGCGAATTCATCTCCATAACCGGTCAGTTCAGAGCAGCCTAGGATTGGTGGCCGGCAGTGTTGTCGAGGTCGAATTGGCAGGGGATGCCATTCCCATCATCAGTCGCGTCCTCGATAAGGATTCGAATGAAGAGGTGGACAACGGTCCAAGGGACTGTCCGGTCTGTGGATCATCTTTGCTGTGGAATGAGCCTCATTTGCGCTGTTCCTCAGAGAATTGCGTTGGAAGAGCTGCTGCGAGAGTGTTGTGGTTTGCCAAGAAGATGCGAATTGATGAACTGGGGGAGGGTCGTTTGAGGGCTCTTGGAGAGGCTGGATTGTTGAAGGAGCCAAAAGACTTGTATGCTCTCCACGAGAATGCGGAGGAGGTGGCGCGCCTGTTGGGGGAAGAGATAAGCGGCCGAGTGTTGGCTTCCATTTATGGCAGCAGAGCGCGTGGCACATCAACGTGGATAGAAGCGATGGGAATAGAAGGAATTGGGGCGGCGGGGGCCGAAAAGATCGCCGACGCATTGCCCCGCCTGAAGGAAGTCGAATCGTTCATTAAAGGTGAAAGCGTCGTGACGGATGCAGCGAACACAGGGTTGGATCGGGCCGTTCTGAACCGATTACGCGGCCATGGTGCGTCGCCTGCTTTTTTGGCTGAATTGACGCTTTTCGCGGAGCTGCAGGAAGAGGCCCTCACCGAAACAAGCCGTTGAATTCGGCTGATTTCAGCCAGCCTTGCAAGGAGTCTGTCTGCAGATCGAGGACGATATATCCGCCCGATTCGAAGCGCCGAATGTAGCCATTTTTAACGATAAGAGAGTGTTGGTTCCACCAATTTTTGATTTCGTCTTCACTGTAAGGTGGGCGGCGAAACGGTTTCGGTGAATTCCAATCGGAGAGCAAGGAAAGTTGTGGGAGAGAAACCTGAGGGCGGCCATGGATGGGATTTAGTTGAAGGCTATCCGCCCAGCGCTTCTGGTTGGCAGGATCGCTGGGCATGCAAAAAGCGATCTGGTCGTCGATTTTGTAAGAGATGGCCTCCGGATGGGATGACAATGCGGACTGTTCGCGGGCAGAGCCACGGGGAGGCATCGCGATGAGGAGGCCGATTGACCAAGAGAGGCAAATCAAGGCAATCTGGATTGCCGTTGAAGAGGTGCGGCTTTGCGGATTGAGGCTTACGGGATCCATGCCAGTCCTCCTTCTGCAAGTCGAAGGTTCCCCGAGTAAAGCAGCCCATCGTCGATAATCTTGTCCAAACGGAGCGCTTCATCGAGAGAGTGACAAGCAATCCACGCGGAGGAGAATTCCACCGGATTGATGGGAACCCATGGTGCGATCCATGATTGTTCTTCCATGCTCGATTTATGCATGGCGACGGCCTTTTCGAGCCAGAGGTCCCGACCTTCAAGCATATTTGAAATCAGTGGCGGCAAGAGAATGCCTCCCAAAGAAAGCAGAACCGTCCACCACCTTAGCGGTCTCGGAATGAGATGGACTTGGAGTGAGGCAGGTTTCTTTTTCGAGGTGGACATGGGTACCGTTTACCAACTGTAACCATTCGCCATCAGTTGGTCCATGTTGACAGTTGGTAGGATTTCCCTCCAACCGATAATCTGGGCGCTTTGCTCAGTCCAACTGCTGCTTTTAGAGGACAAAACTTCGTCGTAGTGAAAAGCAACATTTCCGGTAAACTCTATGGAATTGCCAACGAGCGCGCCGAAGACCTCCGCACCGCCGCGGACTTCAATTTCTGAATTCGGGGCGTAGACGGCACCTGAAAAGACGCTGTTTCCACGAATTCTGACGATGGTATCCTCCAATTCATTGGATGTGCTGTAGATGAGGAAACTCTCCGGTTTGTTGAGATTGACGACGCCGTTCCCCCCGATGTCGACGTCTCCGCCGACGAAAACTTCGAGGCTACCCGTGTTGGCGATAGAGATTTCTCCCGACAACTGAACCTGGTCAGCAATGACCAGTGTCACATCACCGTTGATGATGAGGGTGCCATCGACGTCAAGGTCGTCATCGACGAGGATTTTGACGTTTCCTTCGACGGTGCGGGTGGTGTTGTTGGGGACAGACAAGTCTGTGAACTGATAGGCGGAGGAGGTGTTTGGGGAACCAATCACGGAACCCGGGTCGGTTTGGATGGGGTTGTTGACGACCGGCGCATCCGGGAGGGGTAGTTCCGCATAAAACTCGTAGCTGATATAGGATTCATCAACAGAGTCTTTTCCGCCGAGGTTGACCCCATATTCACTTTCCTCGTTGTAGAGACTGCCGTTGGGACCGACCATCGAATTAATGTTGGTGCCTTGAGGAGCGCCGGTGGCCAGGCTGCCGTAAATGTCGGCGTTTCCAATTTCAATGGCCCCGATAGTGACGGCGAGGCTGGCGACGGCGGCGTTGCCATTCACAAAATCATGTCCGAGGATGGTGTCTGGAGCGGCTAGACGGAGGTCATTGTAGTAGTCTTCAACAGAGAGGCCCGGGTTAGCGACCGGGTCAAAGTTGGCGGAGGAGAAGCTGTCGAGGTAGCTTTGGTTTCCGGCGAACTCCAGCTCATCCCGTCCCAGAATGGCATTGACCCAAAAGCGTTGGCTGGTGGTCTCTACCTCGATGCCCACCTGCCGCGTGACGCTTAACCCGTTTGCCAGGGAAATGGTGCCTTCGGAGATGATGATATCTGGCTGACCCGCTTGGCTCTGTAGGTAAACGCGCAGCGCCCTTGTCTGGGAAGCAGTTGTAGTGGTGATATCGGTGAAATCATCCTTTTCCCTTCGAGTCTGGAGACCAGTCGCGGTGGTGGTCCAACCGTCCCACCCCGACCACAGGGAGGCCTCCAAGGCGTATTCCAGTCCGGCCTCGGCGAGGTTAACGGCGGCGAGTGACAGTGTATAGCGGTGAGTATGGGTAAGTTCTGAGACCACGGTTTTCAGATAGAGACCGACCAAGGTTCCCGTCAGAAGAGTCATGACGAGGGCTGCGATAAGGATGGAGCCTCTGCTATTGTCACTGGCTGGCATTTTTATTTCTGAGCATGAATCGCGCGGACAGGATATAGTTGGAGTTTTCCACTT
>JBEAQI010000305.1:0-6106 GCA_041163965.1 Verrucomicrobiota bacterium
AGTAGGCGTCGGTGTTCTCCATTTTCCAATAGGCATCCTCAATGTGGTCACCCCAGGTGATGACCCCATGGTTCACCATCAATATGGCGTGGTGATCCTTGGCCAGCCCTCCGACCGCCTCGGCGTTGGCTGGAGTACCCGGGGTCTGGTAAGGGGCCATGCCGATTTGACCGAGAAAAACCTCCGCCTCGGGAATCATGCAGGTCGGGGGCTGCACGTTGGCCACCGCGAACGCCGTGGCGTGAACGGGATGGGCATGACAGGTGGCCCGGGCTTTGGGCTGATTCCGGTAGATCGCGAGATGGGTCATGCACTCGCTGGTGCGTTTGTAGCGCCCCGCCAATTGCCGGCCCTCGAAATCGACAAGGCTGATCGTGTCAGGCGTCATGAATCCCTTGGAAATCAAGGTCTGGGTTGTCAGAAAAAGGTTCTTTCCAACGCGCACCACCAGATTCCCGCCATTGCCATCCACGTAATCCTTTTCCCACATCCGGCGCCCCATCTCACACATTCTCTGCTTGATTGCCTCGATCTCGGGGGAAACGAAAAAACGGGCGATGGCCGCCGCTCCAGCGGGGTCCTCCCTCTCCTCCCAACGATACGTGTAATCGGGCAACTCAGGCTCGCGGGCCACCGGGGCAACCGCCTTCACAGAACGGCCCACGCCGCCCTGCAGTCGATCTCTCGCCGATGGAGTGAAACGGGCACCTGCCGGCAAATCGGCGGCGCTCTTCCCCTCCGCGAGGAGAGCCAGAATATCTTTCTCGGTATAGATTCGATTCGACATAAAATTAAAAGCCACGGGCTCAGTTCATGTAATTCACCTGATCAAGAATCGCGGCGTTGTAGGCATCACACGGGGTCGGCAAGGAAAAGGGCGCCGCCGCCTCGCCCCCGTCAGTGTAGGCAACAAGGTCCCCCTCGGTTGCGCCAAGGTCATCATACAAGACAAAGGCGTTGCCCTTCGGCAGGGCTTTGCCACGAACGGGCGCCGGGGCATCGGGTGCCACGGGCAAGGCCAGAAGGAACCGCGGCCCACTGTACCCGGAATCCACCATGCTCAACGTCACCCGGCCAATGATGCGCGCAAACTTCATATCAATACGCCTCCCTTGGGGTGGCCATCCTCCCCGGTATCGAGAATCGCAATCGTCATGTAACGGGCCGGCGTGTGGCGCGTCCCGATCCGCTCCTGCACACTGCGCCCGTCACTGCTCACAAGGACGCGGTCATGCACCCCGGCCCCAAGGGCGTCCAGACTCAGGATCGGCAGGCCGTCGGGCTCGTTGTTCTCGCGCAAGGGCTGGCAAATCAGCAGACGCCACCCCTTCAAGCTGGGATGGCGAATGGTGCTGGTGGCGTTCCCCTCTACTCTGCACAACAACATATCCGCGTCCCCTCCTAGAGCATCGACAAGCTGTCCACCAGCACGCAGCGCCGTTTTCGGGTGAAGGTCGTGGGGGTGGTGATTCCCTCCCCGGTCGTCGTGGCGATCGAAAAGCTGGCGTATCCCTCACCACCATTGCCCAAGCCCGCCAGACACGACCCGTTTTTGACGAAAAGGGTCGACTCAAGGGCACGGGCCATGCGCGTCATGTGGTTCACATTAAGGGAGTGAATCATCGAGGAATGTTTGTAACCATGTTCCGCTACCAAAGCACGCTGAATGCCCTCATCCACGTCGGCCACCGGAATAACCGGCAGCATTGGCATCATCTGCTCCTCAATCACAAATGGGTGATCCACGGGGGTCTCGGCATAAAGGAGGCGGCACTCCGCGGGGACATCCACGCCGGCATGTCGCGCCAGAACCGCTACATCCCGCCCCACAAGATCGCGATTCACCACCGGATGGGAACACCCGCCCCCGTCTCCCTTGAACGTGAAAGCGGCCTCCGTGAGGCGCCTCAGTTGCTGCTCATTGAGGCGCCGGGCACCGGCCTTCTCAAAGGACTTGAGGAAGTCCTTGTAGACAGCTTTCACGACAAACACTTCCTTCTCCCCGATACAGAGAAGATTGTTGTCGTATCCCGCACCGAGAATGATGGCTTCCGCGGCACGGTCCAAATCAGCGGTTTCATCAATCACCACCGGAGGATTTCCGGGGCCGGCACAAATGGCCCGCTTCCCGGACTTCATGGCCGCCTTGACGATCCCGGGGCCGCCGGTCACGCAAAGCAGCTTCACCCGTTCGTGGGCGCAGATGGCCGCGAAAGACTCGAGACTGGGTTGTTCGATCAACGTTGCGATATTGGCGATCCCGACCTCTTTCTCGATGGCTTCATTGAAGGCTTTGATCGCCACCACCGCGCACTTTGCTCCTCCGGGATGGGCATTGAAGACCACACTGTTTCCAGCCGCCACCATGCTCACGATGTTGCAGGCAATCGTCGGAATGGAATGGGTTACCGGGGTCACCGCCCCGATCACCCCAAAGGGACAGTTTTCCTCCAGCGTGATGCCATGGTCCCCGCTCATTCCATGGGGACTCAGCCACTCCGTTCCAGGAAGGCCGCGAATTCCAAGCAACTTCTCGATCTTGTGGTCAAGCCGGCCAATACGGGTCTCGTCCAATTCGAGTTTACCCCACTCCCGGGCACGCTCATGGCAGAGCCGTTTGACAACCTGCACAATCTGCTCGCGCGCCGCGAGTCCCTTCCGGGACAACTGAAGATAAGCCTCGTGAGCCGCCTCAATGGCCGCGTCGGCATCCGCAAAGACCCCGCGGACCGAACCGCCCTTGAGTGCGTGTGGCACGCGCGGCGCGGCCACCACCGCAGGGGCCTGTCCGTCAATGGCCCCTTTTTCGCGCAAGCGGGCCATCACCTCCTCGACAATGGCCTTGAGTTGGGTCGATTCAATTTCTCTTTGCATACCTTATCCAATGAAGGGTGAGCCCTAGGGAGACGGTGCTCCAAGGATCGTCTTGCCCATGACCTCGACGCGGTCCACGATCCCGATCACCGCCGCGTCCACCGGCAACTCTTTGAGGCCTTTGGCCATGCGGGCGCTGCTGCCTTGGCAGAACATCACCCACTCGTCCTTGCCAGCTCCCAGCGCATCCACCGCCACAACCGTGTTCTGGCCAGGACGAAACCCGCTGGGATCGCTCTCATCGACCAGCATCGGCCGCAAGAGCAACAACTTTCTTCCGGTCATGGTCTCGTCCTTCTTGGTCGAGACCACCGACCCAATAACGCGCGCGAGAAACATCTGCGCTCCTTACTTTTTCGCGGTTGGTCGGCTCGAAGGGCTCTTCGGCAACACGTTGAAGACTTCCTCCGCAGGACGGGGAATGACTTGTACGCTCACCACTTCGCCCACCGTGCCGGCGGCCTGCGCCCCCGCCTCGATGGCCGCCTTTACGGCCGCCACGTCACCCGTCACGGTCGCCGTCACGAGAGCGTTGCCAACCTGCTTCAGCGGGCCGGTCAGCTCCACGTTCGCCGCCTTGAGCATCGCATCCGTGCCCTGTACCAAGGCCACCAGGCCGCGCGTTTCCAATAGTCCGATTGCTTTACTTGCCATGTTGTTTCTTTGTTTGAATTAAAGTCGTTCCACGAGGCGCCGTGTCTCTCTCGCGACCACTCGCTCCTCGTTGGTGGGAATAATAAAGACGCGGACCGGACGGCCCGCCTCGCCAATTTCGCACTCCCCCTTGCCGGGTTCAGCATTGCGCTCAGAATCAAGGGAAATCCCAAAGGCGTCCAGACCGACACAGACGCCGGTGCGGATCTGGGCCTGATTCTCCCCAATCCCAGCCGTGAATACCAAGGCGTCCAGCCCACCCATTTGAAAGGTCAGGGCACCGATCCAATGCCGGATGGCATGGACGTAGCAGTCAATCGCCATCCCGGCACGCTCATTGCCGGCCCGCGCTGCTTCCACAATGTCACGGAGATCATTGCTCACCCCGCTCAGCCCAAGCAGGCCACTCTCCCGCGTCAGCTGCTCCTGGGCCTGCTCCACGGTCAGGCCCAGACGCTCCATCGCCAGTGGAATGGCCATGGAGTCCAGATCCCCCACCCGGTTGTTCTGTGGAAGTCCGCTTTGCGGAGAAAGCCCCATGCTGGTTCCCACGGCAATACCGTTGACCATCCCCGTCACCGAGCTGCTGCCACCGAGATGACAGGACACCACCCGCAAGGGCGGCCCGACAGGTTCTTGGCAAGGGCCATCCCGATACAGGTTTTCAACGCGCTGCAGAACATCCGGCCTGCCAAGAAGCACCGCCGATCGCTCCGCGATGAATTTATGGCTGGCCCCATGAAACCCATGGCGCCGGATTCCCGCCGCATACCAGCTTTCCGGCACCGCATACCGCGCCGCCGCCGCAGGCACCCACTGGTAAAAGCTGGTCTCAAATAGTGCCACCAAACGCGCCCGCGTCAGCCGCCGAAACTGGCGAATCCCCGCCGCGTAAGCTGGATTATGTGCCGGCGCAATGGCCGCCAACCCTTCCAACGCCCGCAGGGTCGCCTCGTCAGCCTCCACACAGCCGGAGAGGTTCTCTCCAAGGACCGTCTTGAAGCCAACCGCCTCCAATTCCTCCACCGATCCAAGATGCCCCGCTTCCACCAATTCCGCCAGCGCGGCCTCAATCACCGCGCCAAAATCGGTCACGCGCTGATACCCGCCTTGCGCAAGGTCAACCTCCCCCTCGGCCTTACAGTCGAAAAGCCGGTACTTGAAGGAGGTGGACCCCAAATTAGCGACGAGTATCTTCATCCTGGGCCGTAGAAAAGGAAGGGATTCAGATAGCGGGATTCAGCTTCGCAAGGTCATCGTGGGGTCTTGGAATGACCTGCACACTGACCACTTCGCCCACCGACTGCGCCGCTTCCGCGCCAGCTTCAACCGCCGCCTTCACCGCCGCCACATCGCCCCGGAAAAATCCGGTCACGAGCCCGCTGCCGATCTTTTCCCAGCCGGTCATCGTGACATCCGCCGCCTTGAGGGCCGCGTCCGTTGCTTCCAGAAGGGTGATCAAACCCTTCGTTTCTATCATGCCTAATGCTTGTGAAGCCATTTTAAGTCCTTGTTTGTTTGAGGGTTGGATTATACGTCAAAGTGCTTGAGGAGATCCTCATGGGGACGAGGAATGACATGGGAGGCCACGAGCTCTCCGACTTTGCGGGCCGCCTCCGACCCCGCCTCAACCGCCGCCTTCACACTGCCAACATCGCCCTTGGCCATCACCGTGATCAAGCCTCCGCCGATTTGCACTGTCTTCACCAGTCTTACGCTGGCCGCTTTCACCATCGCGTCACTGGCCTCAACTGCCCCAGTGAACCCTTTGGTTTCCACCAATCCGAGTGATTCATTCATTTTTTTTCCTGTTGTTGATTAGTTTTGAAAGAAATCAGTCCTTGAACAGCTCCACCAACGTCTCGGGTCCCAGCCCACAGGCGTTGCCCTCGTCCGTGTCAATGTGCACCTCAAGTTTGAAACTGGGGTCAACCCGCGCCAGCATCCGATCAAAGGTCATTCCCAATTCGCCTCCCACCCGCAACCGCATCATATCCCCAGTCTCAACGCCGTAATACGCGGCATCCTCAGGACTCAAATGGGCGTGCGGCGCGGCCCGGATCACCCCCTCCTCCATCTCAAAAAATCCAGCTGGGCCCATCAGCATGCACCCCGGCGTCCCTTCAATCTTACCCGATGGCCGCACCGGTACTTTGAACCCAAGGGCAATCGCATCTGTGTACGCCAACTCCACCTGATTCAGATTCCGACACGGCCCCAGAATCCGTAGATTGGAAATCACCCGGCTCCGCGGCCCCACCAACGTCACTGTCTCCTTCGCCGCAAACTGCCCGTCTTGATACAGCCACTTCATCGGCGTCAGCTTGTGCCCGGGCCCAAACAACGCCTCCACCGCCGCCTCCGTCAAATGGCAATGCCGCGCACTGATATTCACCACCAGCGGATTGGGCGGCCCCACCACTCTCCCTCCACGCACCCGCTGACCCCGCATCGCTTCGCGTACCAGCTGCTCCACCAAGGCCCGTTTTGTTAAATCCATGAGAGATTTCCGATCAAATTTTGGAAGAATTTGAAAGCTTTTAGATGTTTTTGCGCAAAACTGTCAAGGGGTAAATTG
>JBEAQI010000306.1:0-3289 GCA_041163965.1 Verrucomicrobiota bacterium
CTCCAGTGAAACCGCCTGATGACAGGCCCCGCAACGGATGCTCTGCTCGGCTAGGGCAAATCCAAAATTGCCCCCGGCACCCACTGTCTCATGGGGATAATGGCAGTTGGAGCACCGCACCGCCTCGCCCATCTCCAGCACCGTCTCCGCATCCGCTAAAGCGGCATGAAAGGAATGGCTCTCCCCCAATCCATCGTGGCACTCCAGACACGCCAAGTCCACCAAGGGCATCGGATCAGCATGTGGAAAGGCGCTCTCGTCCAACTCGCCATGGCAGTCCCCACAGCTGAATCCCTCATGCGCACTGCCCTCAAACCCAGCCGCCGTCACCATCAGCGAAATCTCCTCCCCATCCCGCTCCATCGTCAGAGACGCATCCTCATGGCACAACAGGCAGCCCTCGTCCGCCCGCAACAGCACCACCAAGCCCATCCCCAATCCCACCAGCAAGACCCGCTTTACTCGTTTCGCCTTCATCCGCTATCTCTCCTTTCGCTAGAAGCAATTCTTAAATAAAGAATTATCAGAGATAAGCAAATCTAATTTTTTCCGGAGGGATTTTCCCTGCCCGCACCGGAGGAAGATCCGTGCGCGCGGCCGGGCCCATTCCCGCGCGCCGGCGCTGGTTCTTGCGGGCCCGCTAGCGGAGGCTCGCCGTCACGTCATTGCGAAGCCCACCCGCCTGCCAGGCCCGCAGGTTGGCCACCGTGATGTCCATCAGGCGCTGTCGGGAGGCGCGACTGGCCCACGCCACGTGGGGCGTAATCACGCAATTTTGCACCCCAACCAAGGGGCAGGGATAGCGGGGAGGTTCACGGTCGAGAACATCCAATCCGGCCCCACCCAAGTGCCCCGACTGGAGGCTCTCGGCGAGGGCGACCTCGTCCACCAACCCTCCCCTTCCAGTATTGATGAGCACCGCTCCAGGCTTCATCAGACTCAAGTGCCGGGCATTGATGAGGTGATGGGTTTCCTCGGTCAAGGGACAGTGCAACGAGAGATAGTCGCTCTCTTTGAAAAGACGCTCCCGATCCACCCATTCCACCCCGCCAGGCGCAGGTCGGCTCGGGTCACGCGTGTAGGCAATGATCCGCATCCCAAAGGCCAATCCAAGCCGTGCCACCCGCTCCCCAATCTGCCCCAAACCGTAAATCCCCAACGTCTTGCCCTCCAACTCCACTTGCTCCGCCTTCCAGTAGCAGAAATCCTCGCATCGCCCCCACTCGCCGGCATGTACCGACTGGCTGTGCAAGGCAATCTGATGGGCGAAATGCAATAGGAACCCAAACACCATCTGGGCCACCGAGGCATTGCTGTAGGAAGCCGCGTTACACACTGGTATGCCACGCCGAGCCGCCGCCTTCAAGTCCACCACATTGCATCCTGTCGCCAACACTCCAACATACTGGAGAGCCGGCAAGGCTTCAAATGTGGCCGCCGTCAAGGGGGTCTTGTTCGTCAGAACCACCTCCGCCTCCATGCATCGCTCCACGACCTGATTCTCGGCCGTGCGGTCATACACCGTCAACTGCCCGCACTCTCCCAAGGCCGCCCAACTCAAATCGCCGGGATTCAGCGTCCATCCGTCCAATACCACGATCTTCACAACCTTACGCATGAGCGACCATGGCGGGCGCTTCAATGCTAATCGAGATGGTTACTTCTTTGCACCACCACCGGCAGCCTCAATACTGCAACACCGTCGCCATCGCGCCAAGAAGTCGCTCGCGATCCAATGGCTTGGCAAGGGAAAGGGTGCGGGCCGCCGGATCCGACATCACCGCCTCCTGCTCGCGCTCAATGACACACGTCGTGAAAATGATCGGTGTGGTCCGATTCGGGCCGCCCCCGCGTATTTTCGCACAGACCTCCCACCCGTCCAAATCGGGCAACATCACGTCCACTAAAATCACATCCACGGCCTCGTGCTGCAGCCACTTCAAGGCCTCCAGCCCACTCCGAAAAAAAACGGCCTCCACCTCGCTTCGTTTCAATAGCAATCGCACCACCGCCGCCTGAAACGGATCATCCTCCACAATGCAGATCCGCTTCCCCTCCAAAAGCCGGACCGCCGCCGCTGCATCCTTAACTTCCGCTCGCATGAAAGCGTTTAATAGGGTTTTCCCCCGCTGAGCAAGGCATTTACCGCAGCCAAAAGCTCAAACTTAAATAACGGCTGCCCCATACTCATGATGCGGCCTTTGGACAGAGCCTCCCGCCAGCACCATTCCGACCTCCGCAGGAGAAGAAAAGCTCCCCACTCTCCTGCCTCCAGTGTCGCCCGCAAGTCGGCCTCCATCGCGTCGTCAGACCGGACCGGCTCATTCCAGATGAGCAGATCCGGAACTCCCTCCGCTTCCAATAACCCAAACTTGCCAAGTTGCTCGCTCAATACCGCCCGCATGAATGGGGAACCGGAACCAATCCGGTACGTCCGGTGCTGTAGTGCCCCATGCAGCAACGGCCGGGGAAATTCCTCCAGTCCAAACCGCATCGCCGGCAAGCTCACCTGTACGCACAATCCTTTCGTCTCATGACCGCATGCCACAACCTCCCCACCAAGAGACGCAACCCACACTAAAAGAGTCTCCCATCGGGGATCCCTTCTCCATTCACCCTCCAAAAACCCTCCATCTTCAAAGGACTCCACCAATACACTCAACTCTCCCCGGTCGCTTCCCTCCGCAAACACCGTTTGAACGTACAACCGCAGGCCCACCCTCCGCCTTCCCTCTACGCATATGCCAAAAACCGCCTCAAATATACCTGCATATCGCTCCGCATCCACCAGCAAACTCCAGGTCGTTGAACTGAGATGATCGATAAATAATTCAACCGCTGCCCAACCGCTCTTCGCCTCCACCCGCCGCCACGCCGTCTCCAATATCACCGCCAGTTCAGCAGGAACAATCTCGTTTTTCTTAAATTCGACCATGCGTCATAATCACATTAATTGAATTATTAAAATGATCTTAATCGTAAATTAATCAATTAGTTTTATCTTATGCATATTTTAAGCTTAAATTGGCACAATAATGTCAATAACGCAGGTGACTGGATTCCGCGTCTGCGTAAAACGGTCGCCGTACGGGAAGTGCGCATTGGGGAAAATTGACGGGCAGCGGGCGGCCGGTTTTCGGGACTCGAAAGGAAAAAGGAGCGAACGCGCCAAGGATCTTCGAAGCTCCGGCAAACGAATTGGGACGATGGTCTCGATAACCGCAAAATGGTCATGAAATTCCTTTGCCTCACGGCAGCATGTTTGTCACGACGTCAATTATGCCCTCAC
>JBEAQI010000307.1:0-2600 GCA_041163965.1 Verrucomicrobiota bacterium
TCGTTCCCTACTTGGTCTCCTTGAATTCTCTGAGGGCCCCGCCTGTCCCCGTTTCTTCTTCCGTCGGCCGTTCCTTGGTCTCCGTCCATGACTCGTCGTCAGCGCGAGGCTCCCGGCCCGACATCCGTCCTTTTTGGGGAGCATGAAAGGGTCCCCCCATCATCGGCGCCGGCTTGGCCGTGGTTCCGGTCACTTCTTCAAGCTCCGCTGAAGGCAAGGCCACCTCCTTCCCCGCCAAAGGGAATTCCTTCCGTAGGGGAAACCAGGGATAGGCGTCCCACATCAGGATGCGCCGCAAGTCGGGATGCCCTTCAAACTGTATGCCGAACATGTCGTAGGTCTCGCGCTCATGCCAGTCCGCCGCGGCCCAAAGGGACGTCACACTCACACAACGGGGGTGCTCGGCGTCCTCGCAGGGGGTCGCCAAACGCAAGTACTCATGCCGCTGCGTCGAATATAAGTGATAAACCACCTCAAACCGTGGCCGCTGCTCATAGTGATCAATCGCGGTCACGTCGGTAAGAAAGTCGAATCCGTGTTCATCCCGCAATTGGGACAAGACGCTCAAAAGATCTTCCTGCGGACAGTTCCACGCCGGCCAGTCGGCCGAGGCGCGGGCGCTGAGTCGTGGGTAAGCCTCCCGGATAGCCGTTAAACGATCTTCCATGACTCCTTCACTTCTGCTTGTAGGCCAACTCACGCACCTCACGTGACTTCAGCAGATGACGCGTTGAGGACTCTTGGCTAATCTTTTCTTGCAACCTCATCATCCCGTCCAGAAGGGCCTCAGGTCGGGGCGGACAACCGGAAATATATACATCCACTGGGACAATCCGGTCCACTCCCTGCAGCACCGCATAAGAACGGTACATGCCTCCTGAGGAAGCACAGGCCCCCATCGCCACCACCCACTTGGGCTCGGCCATCTGGTCGTAAATTCTCCGCACCACCTGGGCCATTTTGTACGTCACCGTCCCTGCGACTATCATACAGTCGCTCTGCCGGGGGGAAAACCGCATCACCTCCATACCAAACCGGGAGATGTCAAAACGGGAGCCGCCCGCCGCCATTAACTCAATGGCACAGCAAGCCAGTCCCATCGGCATGGGCCAGACAGAATGACGCCGAATCCAGTTAATCACTGCATCCGCGCGGGAGACGATCACTTCGCCCTCGATCTTGCTGTTGTAGCCGTAGTCGGTAGAGGTGGTCATAATTAGGCTTCCCTGGTTGGGTTAGTCTGGAAAGTTGATGCAGCCTTTAGTCATTGCAAGCATGGAAGCAGGATGACCGCCAAATTAGAAAAACTTTGCCGCGCAATAAGGAAAAGCGATATCTCGGGAACCTTCTAGAAAGCCTCCGCCCCCTCGAACAAGAGACTCATCAGGGCTTGGCCGCCGCTCCCCAAAAGGACCCTTCCGGAGTTCATGCGGACGATCTCACGGCAGGCGTACTGCTCCAGGAGAGTGGCGTCATAGGCCAGAACGCGGACCGCTCCCTCCTTCAGGTCGGGATCGATGGCGGCAGCGGTGAGAGGCTTGAAGGTCAAAGGCAGGCCCCATGCGGAAACGGTAATCTCCCAGCCAACCACCGGCCCGGCCTGATCGGCCGGAAGCTGCATCGCCGGACTGCGCCTCAGCAAGCTGGGTCGACGATTGGAACGGACCTGAAGCAGCAACGCCGGGGGGATCGTTTCAAACGGGCTCAGCCCAGCATCGCGCTGATCGAAAAACAGGTAAGCGACCGGATCCAAGCCCACCAGATTCATCCCATTATAATTTCCATGCTCATTCGGGCTTCCGAAATCTTGCCGGTCGTACCAGCTCTGGAATTGATCCGTCAGCCGCAATCCGACCTCAAAATGCAAATGCGCCCGCTCGCGTGGAATCACATACCCCGCCGCGGATCGGCCCATGGTCCCCACAGAGGTCCCCGCGGCGATCCAATCGCCCACCTGCAGCCGCGGAGAGATGTCGCTCAGATGGGCATAAAGGGAATAAAAAGCGGGCCGGAGGTGCTCATGCTCGATGACCACATACCGGCCGTAACTGCTCTTGCCGGGGTCAGGACTGAGATGCACCACCCGCCCCTCGTGGATCGCCAACACCGGATCAACTGGCTCCCCGCCCTGGCGAGGCAAAACCGGCGCGAGGTCGAGGCCCTCGTGAAACCGCCCACCGTTGTTGCGGACGCAACCAAACAGGGCGGATGAAGGCTCGCCGGACGCGGTCGGCTGCAAACGGGCCTCCAAGCCCGCCACCTCAAGGGGCCTATCGCCAGACAACGGCCAGAGGGGAGCCTCCGCCCTCAATCCAGCCACGAAAAAAAAGGCCCATCCACACAAAAGAAGCCCTCCAACCGGTTTGTTCCGCAAAATCAATCGCATCACCCCCTACAGAACCAACGAAAAGGCGGCTTTGACCTCCCGCAGGTACTCCATGACGTGCGGCCGAGCAACCATCAAATAGAGCAATGCGCCGCCGACCAAGGCCGGACCAAAGGGGACTTGCCGGGAAAAAGAGACCCTTCCCGCGCGCTGAAATGGCCAGAGAAAAAGGAGGACAAGACAGGCCAACATAGATCCGCCAAAAATGGCAAAA
>JBEAQI010000308.1:0-2993 GCA_041163965.1 Verrucomicrobiota bacterium
CGATCCGCGGTGTGCTTGAAAGATGTCCACTGCAGTCCTGCCCTGGCTCCCACCAACCGTACCAAGGCATGTCCAAGGCGTTTGTCGCCCCCATAGCGAAAACCGCTTTCGTCACTCCCGCACTCTGTAAAGGCTTGCTCGAGGACCACTCGCTCGCCCTGCGCCAGGTCCGTCAATCCGAACCAACCTTGCATCACAGGAAGGGCCTCATCGAACCGCATAGCGGTCTCTTCAATGGCCTTGAACCTGGAATCCATTCCAGCCAGGGACCCTTGCTGGGACTCAAGCACGGGAACAATGGGCCCTGTTTCCGAGTCCCTTTCAAAGAGGAGTCCCCCGGTCTCATGGTCGGAGGTCACAATGATCAGGGTTTCATCAGGATGCTCCTCAAGGAATTCCATCGCCACGGCGACCGCGGCATCCATCTCCAACAGTTCACCGATCATGGTCAGGCCATCATTGGAATGACTCGCCCAGTCTACCTTTGCCCCCTCCACCATCATGAAAAATCCAGGCCCGTCTCGTAGCAAACGGATGGCCATCGCGGTGTGGTCAGCCAGAGATATCGGGTGCGCGGCGTCGACACGATACGGCATCGGGGAGGACACCCAAACGCTGCCAACTGCCTCCCCAAGGGCATCGAAACCAGCGCGGTCCTCCACCAATGTGAACCCGTTTTGCACCGCGCTCGCTTGAATTTCCGCAATCTCTCCGTCCAGCCCCATCAGGGGTTCGCCGCCAAAATAGTCGACCGGACTATCCGGCAACTGTCGCGCAATATCGACGTAATCATTACGATTTGGCGCGACTGCATAAAAACCGGCAGGCGTGGCGTGATTGACCGGGGCGGAGGAAATTATCGCGACCTGATACCCAAGGCGGTCTGCATGGAAGGCCATCGGCTCGTAGGTCACCCCAAGGTCGGAATCGTAATTGAGCGCATTTCCGGGAACCTTGCGGCCCGTCGAAAAGGCGCTGGCCGAAGCCGCGGAATCGGTCACCAACTGGTTCTTGCTGAAAGTCGACAAGGTCCCGCGCTCGGGCAATGTCAGCATTGCCAACCCGCCAGCATTGTCGTACCCCTCGACCGCCGATCCGCGCTCCCGCGCAAATTGATCCGCGGCACGGACATGAGCCTCCCCCATCCCATCCCCGATAAAAAGAAACACAAACCGAGGGATTGGCTCGGCACTGCAAACGGGAAGAACTCCCAATAAAGCGAAAAGGATCCATATCCTCAAGCCGGACAGGGGTCTCAAATGGCTAATGCGCGAAAAGGCGGACATCCCCCCACATCAATCCCACCCACCGTTTCCCGCAAGAACTTCCACCGCAGACACCCACATTTGACACGACTTCTCGCAGACCTGCTCAATGGAAAGCGGGAGCGCGACTCCCCCCGCGCGCTGCGTACTCCACCAATAGCATATGGGGCACCGTAAGAATGGCCAACCCGACAAAGACAATCTGTATAATTGCATCCATCCGGGGAAGGGTCTGCAGCATCGGAAAGGCGATTAGGGCCAAAAGCACGGTCAACAAGGTGAACAACGCCGCCGTGCCAATAACAGCCTTGGCCGGAAGCCCATAGGCCGCATGGATCAAATGCCGGGGACTGTGCTGTGCGCAAAAATACAGGAGAAAAAACAGGAGGGGCTGCATCAGATAGCCAGCCACCAGCAAGGCCAGTATCTCAACCTTCGTGATCAATGGAGCCTTCGGTGAGAGCAACGCCACTGCGATCAAAAGAAGCGCAGGCAGGGCCAGGGTCCTCATCACCTTTACCGCCATGGCTCCGGAAGGCTCATCCGTCAACAAGCCGAACGCATGAGCCGTCAAATCGGGAAAAAAGAGGGCCGAAGCGGAAACAATGTAGAGCCCCACCGCCAATCGGAAAGGCAATGGCAGATCGTCTCGCCAGTCACCGGAAAAATGAAACGCGGAATACAGCAAAAAGATAAGGAGACTGACAAAAGGCGTCACCAGCCAGACCAACAAAGCTGCTCCGCCAAGCGCCACGTAGGCCAGTAAAAATCGAAAGAGACTGGGCCCGTCAGTCCACAAACCAGCTTCCCGCGCCACGAGAGGATCCAAGGCCCCGTGGGGCAACCCCACCAACCCCACCAAAATCGCCAACAAAGTGATCTGCGCCAACTGGGGCACTTCATAATTGAGCAGGACGATTCCCAGTAGAACTCCACCGGAAACAAAGAAAAGGGCGCGCTGATAGTGAATGAGTCTGCTCATGAATGAAACAATTCGTTGTTAGCCGGGAGCTTCCTCGATGGAAAGAGGATTTGTCGCAGAAAGGGCCTTGCGGGCAGACTACGAATCACTCTCCACACGGCGCGAGGCGAGGCCTCACCCGTCATGAAAGGAACAAAAGTCCCAACCGGAACCCTCTCCGCCAAGCGCGTGAATAGCTCCGGCGCACTGGTCGGATTCGCGCGCAGGACATCCAAAAACAAGCGGTCCATCCAATCCAAAACACGGGAGCGGGGGGACTGCCCAACCGGCCCTTGGCCCGCCAATATCGAGCGCGCACAGCCCGTTGCCCATTTCTGGATGTCCATGAAGGCATATCCGGAAGAGGCCCGCAAAGCACCACCAGCCGCGCCCGCCAGAACAATCCTGGGGGAATACCTTCGCGACTCAATCGGCAGTCCCATGGGGATCACTCCGTGCTCTGTCCGCAGAATGGCATAGGGAGTGCCCCGAAAATACCGCTCCAAGGCCAATTCGAGGTCAGCCTCCAACCGCTCTATGTAAACGGGCGCGGGACTGAAACGGGTGGGCTCAACAAGAACCCGCCCGTCCCCGAGGGGAACAATGTAATCGAATGTGAAACCCACCTCATCGCGACGCATGTTTTCCATTAGCCCCAACCCCGCATCCTCGGGAACGAAGTCAGTGCGGACTTCAGCCCCGAGGAAAACCTGCTGCAGGCGGCTGCCCTCCACCTCCAGCCTCGATGGGGGGCGGGTATCCACTAC
>JBEAQI010000309.1:0-2545 GCA_041163965.1 Verrucomicrobiota bacterium
TCCGGCTCGGTTTTCCCGTGGGGCTGCAGTTGCTCATGGAAGTGGGAGCCTTCGGAGCGGTCACTCTCTTGATGGGATTGATCGGGGTCGTGGAAATGGCAGCCCATCAGATCGCGATTACCTGTGCGGCTACCACGTTTATGGTGCCTTTGGGGATCTCGATGGCGGTTGCCATTCGCGTCGGACATGCGATTGGTTCGGGTAATGACGGCGAGTCCCGCGTCACTGGTTTCAGCGCGGTGGTAGCGAGTCTATTTTTCAGCGTTGTTTTCGCTGCTTTCTTTATTCTCTTTGACTATCAGTTGGCAGGGCTATTCACGACTGACGGCTCGACGCGTGAATTGGCGGCCCGCCTGATCATGGTGGCGGGACTTTTTCAAATTTTTGATGGGATTCAAGTGGTGGCGATGGGGGCCTTGCGGGGCTGCAAAGAGGTCCGTATGCCAACGATGATTGTGTTTCTGGCATATTGGATTCTTGCCATCCCATTCGGCTCGTTTCTGGGCTTTGGGGTCGGGTTAGCCGCGGTCGGTCTTTGGATAGGGCTGATGGTTGGTCTGGGTATTGCCGCCGCTGGGCTGTTATATCGCTTCCATTGCCTCTCGCAGCGCATTTGCGAAAAAATTGTGCTTACCCCGGCAAAATAGAAACAGGCTATTTCTGTTCCCTTCAGCCTGATTGCGTTATGCCAAGCTCGAAGTTCCGAGCAAAGTGCCCGGGGCGGGACTTGAACCCGCACGCCCTTGCGGGCAACAGATTTTAAGTCTGCAGTGTCTACCGATTCCACCACCCGGGCATGGGAGTGAAAAGTGATGGGCCTTTGGGAAAGGGCAATCCTAATTCCGCTCGGAGCGAATAAGGATGTCTTTGGCAGAAGCGCCGGCAGGGATGAAGGGCATCACATGCTCGGTGTAGGGCACGACGACATCGAGCACGAATGGGCCATCATGGGCGATCATTTCGCGGATGGCGTCACGCAAATCTTCTTTTTTGTGGACCCGTTTTGATTGAACGCCAAATCCACGGCAGATTGATGGCCAATCGGGATAAAGGGCTTCCAAATTTTCCGGCCCACCAATGTTGTCGGGGTTCCCGAGAATGGTCTGAGCGCGGATGCCTTCATAGAGGATATCTTCCCATTGAACAACCATACCGAGGTGCTGGTTGTTGAGGAGGAGAACCTTGACCGGAATTTTCTCCATAATGGCAGTGGCCAGTTCCTGGACATTCATCATGAAGGAGCCGTCGCCATCAATATCGACCACGATGCGTTCCGGTGCGGCGACTTTGGCACCGAGGGCGGCTGGCAGGCCGAAGCCCATGGTTCCGAGGCCGAGAGAGGAAATAAAGCTACGCGTGCAGTGGAACTTGTAGAACTGAGCGGCCCACATCTGGTGCTGGCCCACACCGGTGGTGATGATGGCCTCGCCATTGGTTTCCTCGTAGAGCGTACGGATCGCCAGTTGCGGTTGGATGTGTTGAGACTCTTCAAATTCAAATGGATAGCTGTTTTGCCAGCCAAAGACCTTTTCCTGCCATTCGGTGATTTCCGGTTTCTGAAAGCCGGTCTCCCTAGCCAGTTCGCAGAGTCGCCCTAAAGCATATTTGATATCGCTGTGTATCGGGTAGCGGACGATTTTGTTTTTGTCGTGTTCCGACTTGTCGATATCGATGTGAACGACGGTGGCTTCCGGGGCAAATTTGGCGATGGCGCCGGTGATCCGGTCATCAAAGCGTGCGCCAAAGGTGAGGAGCAAGGAGCTCTCGCAGACTGCCCAATTGCCTGCAACGCCACCGTGCATGCCAAACCAGCGCAGGCTTTGCGGATGGTTTTCATCGAATCCACCCAATCCCATGAGGGTTGAAGTGACTGGGAAGCCGGTCAATTCCGCGAACTCGCGGAGTTCCTGTTCGGCCTCTCCACTGATAATGCCACCGCCAAAGTAGATGACGGGGCGGGTGGCATTGGCACATTCAGCGAGGATTTGACGTAGGTCCTCATCGCCGGCCTTGGGCGAACACTTGTAGCCCGGGATGGCCATGTCCGCCTCAAGGGCCTCCTTCAAAGCTTCCCCCTCGAGGGTCGCCTGCTGGACATCTTTGGTAATGTCGATGACGACCGGTCCAGGGCGTCCCGAATTGGCGATGTGGAAGGCTTCTTTGACGATGCGCGGGATGTCCTTGATATTGAGGACGAGGTAGGAGTGTTTGACGATGGGTAAGGTCATCCCAAAGACGTCTGTTTCCTGAAAAGCGCTCTTCCCAATAAACTCCTGTTTTACCTGACCGGTGATGGCGATCATGGGGATGGAGTCCATGAGCGCATCGGCGATACAGGTGACCAGATTGGTGGCCCCTGGTCCACTGGTGGCCATGCAAACACCGGTCTTGCCAGTGACGCGGGCGTATCCGTGCGCCATAAATCCGCAGCCCTGTTCATGGCGAGGGAGGATGGTGCGGATTTTGTTGGATTTAACCAATCCCTGATGGATTTCCATGGAGGCCCCACCCGGGTACGCGAAGATGACTTCAACGCCCTCTGCCT
>JBEAQI010000310.1:0-2647 GCA_041163965.1 Verrucomicrobiota bacterium
GGCTCTGCTGTAAATTTACCGTAGGTGGCGGAAGAAGACGCCTCATCCTTGGTGAGGCGGTTGGGAAGCTGGAATTTGCCGAGACGAATGGCCATGATAGTTTAGTATGAAGTTTCTGTTGTGCGCTGGCGAATACTTTAGAACAGGCAAGAATTCTATCGGGAGTAGAATTCAACGATCAACTGAACATTGATTCCAGGTTCGATGTCGTCGGAGGTCGGTTCGCGACTGATCGTCGCCGTCAAAGCATCCTCATTGCGAGTCAGCCAAAGCGGGACAGAGCGAAGGCGAGTGTCCTCCAGAGAACGCGTCGCCAACTGGCGACTTGAAGTCGTCTCCTTCACCTCGATTACATCGCCCGCACTCACCGAAAAACTTGGAATGTCGGTCTTTTGACCATTCACCTTGACATGCCCGTGGGCCACAAACTGACGGGCCTGACGACGGGTCTTGGCGAACCCAACAGTATAAATAACGGCATCCAGTCGCTTCTCGAGCATCTGAAGAAAAACCTCACCCGTCACCCCACGCTTGCGCTTCGCACTTTCGAAAGTCCTACGAAACTGCTTCTCGGTGAGCCCGTAAAGAAAGCGTAGTTTCTGCTTCTCATTCAAACCGATTGAATAATCGGAGAGTTTGCGGCGCAACCGGGGACCATGCTGGCCCGGAGGATGAGGCTTCCGATCTTGCGCCTTGTTGGGCGGAAAGATGGACATGCCAAAACGGCGGTTGATTCGTGTGGTGGGTCCTGTGTAACGGGCCATGGCTTTTGTTTATCAGAAAATTGTGAATTATACGCGGCGACGTTTTTTCGGGCGGCAACCATTGTGCGGCACCGGGGTCACATCAACAATGGCCGTCACATTCATCCCGAGCGACTGAACCGCCCGAATGGCGGAATCACGGCCCATGCCCGGTCCCTTGACGCGCACCTCGACCTCCCTCATCCCATGCGATAACGCAACCTTTCCAGCATCTTGGGTCACTACTTGAGCGGCATAGGCTGTGCTCTTGCGGGAACCGCGGAAATTCATTTTCCCAGCGCTCGACCAGGATATGACATTCCCTTGCACATCTGTGAAGCAGACTTTGGTGTTATTGAAGGTCGCCAAAATTGTCACCACGCCTGTGGTCACATTCTTGCTACCCTTCGCTTTACGGACATTAAGGTCGATATCGCTCTTGAGAAGGTCCGCGGCCGTTGGTTGGCCGGCTTTTTTCTCGGCTTTGGCTTCCCCATCCGTATCGGGAGCATTAACTGGGACGCTTGCCTCATTGGCGTCAGCCTCCGGAAGCTGTTTGTTTTTTTGTTCCTCGCTCATTTCAGTAATTACTTCTTTTTCATGACCCCGACGGTCTTGCGGCGGCCCTTGCGGGTCCGAGCATTGCATTGCGTACGTTGCCCACGCACCGGCAACCCTTTACGGTGGCGGATGCCACGGTAGGACTGGATCGCTTGAAGACGCTTCAAATTTGCGCTGATATCGCGGCGAAGATCCCCCTCAACAAGAATTTTATCCTGAACGATCTTTTCCGCAATCTTGTTCAAGTCCTCTTCAGAAAGATCATTGGCTCGCAGATCAGGATTCAGCCCCGCCTCTTTCACCAGTCGATCAGCCAACGTAGGGCCAATCCCATAGATGTAACGGAGAGCGTAAGGTACTTTTTTGTTTCCGGGAATATCAACTCCCAATAAGCGTGGCATGGTGTTTCAGATTATGTTGGTTATTAGTGATTTAGTAGAAAGTAGAGGGAAAATTGTCTTTCCAGAAAAACAGAGAACCCAAGATGTATGGGATACTGGTGTCAAGCATTTAGGCCGGAGACCCCATTTAGATTCGACAAAGTCAGTATTTCAGGCTGACCCGTCGTGACTAAAACCGTGTGTTCAAAGTGCGCCGAGGGCTTTTGGTCCGCCGTCACTGCGGTCCACCCGTCCTCCAGAATGCGGACTTTCCCGGTACCAAGAGCAACCATGGGTTCGATTGCCAAAGTCATTCCCGGCCGGAGGCGGGGGCCCGCAAAACGGGATCCAAAATTTGGGACATGCGGTGGTTCATGAATGGAACGACCGACTCCATGCCCCACAAAATCCCGAATAATACCGTAACGATAAGGCCGCAGAGCGCTTTCAATGGCATTGGAAATCGCTCCCACTTTATTTCCCGATAGAGCGCAAGCGATGCCCTGATGAAGAGATTTCTCTGTACGCTCAAGCAACTGGGCTAACTCTGTCTTAATGGCCCCAACGCCGACGGTCCGCGCGTTGTCCCCAATGAAACCACCGTACTCCACACAAACATCCACGCTGATCAAGTCCCCTTCTTTGAGGACACGAGCCAGCCGACCAATACCGTGGACGACTTCCTCGTTGACGGACAGGCAGGTGTGAGAAGGGAAGATATTGTTCCCAATTCGATACCCGAAGCATGCGCTGCGGGCTCCATACTGGGCAAGCAACCGCTTTCCTTCCTGATCCAAATCGTAGGTGTTTATGCCTGGAGCAACAATCCGACAAAGCGACTCAAGGACATTAGCAGCAATTTGGCAAACATCCCGCATGAGCGCGATTTCGGACTCTGATTTAATCGGAATCATTTATGAAAATGAACTCCACCTGAGGACTCAGGCCCGGTTCGGAACCGGG
>JBEAQI010000311.1:0-2752 GCA_041163965.1 Verrucomicrobiota bacterium
AAGCGCGCCAAGGACATGGGCAGCGCGGCGGTTTTTGTGGCCCTCTTGAATTCCGGGTTATTCTGGGGGTTGGCCCTTGCGGATTGGAGGGGGCTGTTGTGAGTGCGGATAGTGGAAAGACGGAGGGCGGGTATTCCTTTCCTCCCGACTATGCGACGACCATGGTCCACTTTTACCGTGGCGAGCTTGGGCGGATGATGGTCTGGAGGCAGCGGTTTGACACAACGACCCATTGGGCGATCATTGGACTGACAGGCATCGTCTCCTTCGCTTGGAACCATGCGGAGTACGGCAACTTCCTTTTTCTTTTTGCCCATCCCATATTATATCTCCTGCTGAATATCGAGGCCAGGCGGTATCGCTTTTACGATGCCTATCGGGCCCGGGTGCGGATGCTCGAATCCCATTTCATTTTTCCCGTGGTGACCCTTTCCGGAAAGCGCCTCGAAGGAGATTGGCGGCGCCTGATGGGAGAGGACCTGATTCTGCCGTCCTTCAAGATCCGCTTTGCGGAGGCCCTTGCCCGCCGATTCCGGCGCAACTATGTGTGGATTTATCTGCTCCTTGGAGGCGCGTGGGCGGCCTACATTCTCGAAGTTCGCGGGGCACGGACCTTTGCTGATTTCATCACGGAGCTGTGCGCGAACCAACCGGTGCCACCGGTGCTCTTTCTTGTGTTGCTGGTGGGCTTTTACCTCTACCTGACCGGTTTGTATCTGTATGGCCACTTCAGGCGGACAGCGCTGGGTGAATTCCAAAAGCGCCCTTCCAGCGGGAACTGGCGTATTTAGGAGATGACATGGAATTACCCGTACCGGTCATTATTGGAGCGGCCCTTCCGGTGTTTTTGCTTCTCGGGTTGGGAATCATCCTGCGGCGAACACATGTCCTCACGTCCGCGGCGGATGGCACGCTGATGAAGCTGGTGGTGCGGGTCTTTTACCCGTGCCTGTTCCTTGATTTCATCATAGGCAATCCCGCGGTGAAGGAGGCGCCCAACCTGATCGCGGCCCCCTTGGTGGGGTTTGCCACCATTTTCGGTGGATTTGTGATGGCCTATGTTGCGGGGCGGGCGATCGGGCTGATTCAGGGGTCGGGCCTCCGGTCGTTTGCCTTTTGTAACGGTATCTACAATTACGGCTACATTCCGATTCCCTTGATCATGGTTCTCTTTGATGACCGGCGGACCCTTGGGGTATTGCTTGTGCACAATGTCGGGGTGGAAGTGGCGATCTGGACGGTGGGTATCCTTATGCTGGTGGGCCGCTTTGAATGGGCTGCGGTGAAGCGCATTTTCAACCCACCAGTGATGGCTTTGGTGGCCGCGCTGTGTATCAACGCCATGGGATGGGATGCCCATATTCCCGCTTGGATGAGCCGCTTTTTCCAGATGTTGGGGGCCTGCACCATTCCCTTCGGAATCCTGTTGGCAGGAACCGGCATCGCGGACCTTCTGAGCCGTGACCGGACCGGCTCTCCCGTGAAGGTTTCCCTTGCGGCGGTCGCCTTGCGTCTCGGAATCATTCCGGCCACCTTTGTGGTGCTGGCGGCGGTATTGCCCTTTTTGTCGCCCGAATTGCGACAGGTCATGGTGGTACAGGCGGCGATGCCGGCAGGCATCTTTCCGATTGTCCTTGTCCGTCACTACGGAGGCGACAGCCCGACAGCGGTGCGGGTGCTATTGGCAACGACGCTGATGTCTGTGATCACGATGCCCTTTTGGATCCGATTCGGATCCAGGCTGGTGCTGGGCGGATGAGTCCCCACCATGCATTTGGAAGGGATCACTCGTAGAACAGGGTGGCCCAGCGGCCTTGGGCGATCATTTCCTGCTTGAGGGCGCACGCCACCACACAATTATTGCAGGCCACGCACTTGTCCTTATCGACAACGGGCAATCCGTGGCGGTTCATATGAATGGCGTCAAATCCACAGGCTTCGTCGCAATCCCCGAGGCCTAGACAGCCAAATTATTATGCGATAGAGCTATTAGCTTTCCTGAAACAAAAATTTCACACGCCAACCAAAACTTATTTAAAAAAGGGGGATATTTGTTCGCCTTATGCGGATATCGGAGTGGGAAAGGGAAAAGGCCTTTATTAAAGGTTTCCGAGGTTATGAGGTTTACTGTTGCAACCGCTTGACATGAGCGGTGAACAAGTGACATTGGCGGGTTTCCTGCGAAATAACTGAGCAAAGGAGTCGTTTATGGAAGATAAGATGAAGAGGATGAGGGGTGTGTTACTGGGGATAGCGAGTGCGATGGGGGCAAATTTCTTAGTGGCGGAGGGGTTGAGTGAGTCGGTATCTGTGGTCGAGCAGTGGGTGGAGACCGAGAAGCGGATCAGCGAGGTGGAAACCGAGTGGGCGTTCAACCGGGCGACGATGGAAAATCTGATTGATTTGTACGCGAGGGAGATTGCGACTTTGGAGCAGATCATAGAAGAGGCCGAGGCAGACGTCAGCGCGGCGGAGAGAGAGCGGGCCGAGCTGCGCGGACGGGATGAGGCGTTGAAGGAGGTGGAAAGCGGGGTTGTGGAGATAATCGCGGCGGCGGAGACGACCTTGAAGCAACTGGAGGCGGTGTTGCCGCAGCCCTTGGCGGAGGAGTTGAGTCCGTTATTTCGCGGGCTGCCGGAAGATGTATCGGCGACCCGATTATCGATTGGGCAGCGAATCCAACCGGTGGTGGCGATTCTGACGCAGATCCAGAAGTTCAATCAGGTGGTGACGGTGGTGGAAGGGTTTCGTG
>JBEAQI010000312.1:0-2981 GCA_041163965.1 Verrucomicrobiota bacterium
AGGTCCGCAATTTCGTCAAGGGCGAAGCCTTTTCCGATGCCACCGAGGTCGATCCAGCGGCCGTGTTGGACACAATGGACGACGGGCCGATTTGGATCAATGGCCAACTGACCTGCACGGAGCGGCAAACTTGTGGTATCGAATTGACCTTTGATTGCCTGCACGGGTCGTCCCAGCGTGGCATCAAAGTAGCCTTTGGTATCGCGGTGCAGGTCGAGCGCCCGCATCAGGCAACGGTAGGCGGACTCACTTACGACGGTGGACTCCCCTGTTTGCAAGGCATTGATGCGACGAATGTCGCTCCCCTCCCGGTAGAGGCTGAGGCGATCCTCCAGATAATCCAGTAGATCGAAGGCCTCGCGGGCGAGGCTCTCCGGTCGCGGATGATCGCGCGGCAACCGGAGTGTGAAAGTGGTGTTCATGGCCGGATGCTGAAATGGAAGCAGTTCAGTCATGCGGGATCTGTTTGGTGTAGAGGGTCCAGAGGTCGTTTCGGACATACATGACCATTGGATAGTCCAGTCGCAAGCCTCTAGGCACGAGGATGTGTGTTTCACGCAGCAACGCGTCCCCATCGGCGAATTGATCCGGCATACAGAACACCACCGCCGCGCTTTGCGCGTTGCCGTCGAGAGTCGCGCTGTAATCAGTCATCGGAAAATTCTTCAGGTACCATGGCAACGGCCAGTAATGATTACCCACGACAATTATTTTTTCCGTGCCTGTGTCGCCGAGGAGATCCCTGACCAAGGCCGGCAAGGATTCCATGGAATGTCGCGAGGCGACGTAGGCGCGCGGATTGGACGGATGCGCGGCGAGGCGGTGGGAGGTGGCGTAGGCGGTGGGAATTTGCAGGAGGACCCCGGTTGCCAAAATGGTTGTGACGACAAAAGCAGCCCGGCGGTTTATTTGATTCAAGAGAGCCCATACCACAGGGCCTAGAAGACACAGCAGGGCGACCGGGAAGAGCATCAGCCATGGGGTCTTGTAGGGGATGGCACTATAAACGAAGAATTGGATACAGAACGAGATCAACAGGAAGAGGGCGAGCCCCCTCCCCTTTCGGTCTCGAAGTTTGCTGGCCGGGAGAGTTGACCTGAGCAGCAGGAGCAGGCCTGGGATAATGGCGAGGAGGATCCAGCCATCCCAGTCCAGATACGGTCCAATCATTCTTGGGCGGAACAAGAAGTCTGTGAAATAGCCGAACGGTTTGTCGTGGCCCTCGGTGACTGTGTACGCGAAAAAGGTCTTGAAGCCATCGAGAAATCCGGCCGGGTGACGGAACCCGTCGCTGAAGCAGAACAGGGCGGTGGCGAGGGTGGCTCCCGCCATCATGACCAGGGGCCTCATGGCGGCCCGAATCCATACCAATAAGTCCCCTTTGCAGCAGATGGGTCGAACTGATGCGAGGGCCGCAAGCCCTCCCAATGCCCATGATAGCCAGATGATAAGGGCGGTGATCTTTGTCGCCCACATGAGGCCGATGCCGAAACCGACGAGTACCCCGATCCGAACCGATGGCGCAACCAAAAACCGTATCAGGAAGGGAATACAGAAGAGTCCGACTGCAAGCAGAATACTCTCGTGGATGTAAATCCGGTTGTAGTAGACCAGGGTCGGAGAGGTTGCAAGAAGGGCGGTGGCGAAGAGGCTCCCGGCCCAACCGATAAAGCGCGCCAGTAGGAGCGGCAGAAGCAGCACCAGGCATCCTGCAAGCGCCGGAATCATGCGAAGGGTTCCGATGTTCAGGTCACGCCATGTTTCCTCCCCGGCGATGCGCGCCGCGAGCCTTCCCAGAAAGGGGAGTGTCGGGCCATGGAAATGGGCCGGGTCGAATCCCCCACCCGTGCCGTCCATTGAGGCCGCCACGATGCGGGCTCCGGTGGCCTCATCCGCATGAACGGGGAGGCCTTCAAGCCCTTGCAGACGAAGCCAGCACCCGATTCCGAGGACCGCCAGCCAGACAAAGCCTATCGCCCCACCTTTCCACATCAGCGCCATTCATGCAGGCAAGTGAGGCGCCTGACAATCTGTTAATGACCCAGTTGCAAAAGCCCGAAGTGGGGCTAAAGGGAGCCGAATACCTCCACCTCAATGTAGTGATTCAAGTCGTTTGAGGTGTTGCCGGCACTGTAAAGGCGCACAAACCGCCCGCGCGTTCCCGATGCGTCGATCAGTTTTCCAAAACGCGACTCAACATAGGGATAATCGCTCCCCTTGCCCATGCCGGCGCTGTTGTCATAATCGTTGTTGAAAAGGATGGTGCCGCCATCTCCGAAATCCGGGTCATTTGACACAGTGACGATAACATCTTCATAGGCCCGCTTCTGCGAGTGAAAATGCCAGACCCAAACGGCGGCGAGGCTGACTTCCGCTTCCAAGTCAATCTGGACCCATTGCAGGCCGTTGAGCAATTCAGTAAAGTAGCCTTCTCCGGCCTGTTTGTCGCCGTCCGTGATATAGCTGATGTCACCGATGATTGGATGAGGATCACTGCTTGTGACCGGCTTGCCGCGCGAAAGCAGCACGGTGCCCGCGGGCACTTGCAATGTGGGGGCGGTTTTGGGGGCCTGAACGAGGTTAGGCGCATTGATGGGCGCGGGTGTGCCCTCGATAAGCTCCGGTGGAATGTCCGTCTTCAGGCTGAAGGAAGCGCCTGTGGCGGAATCGGTTTCCGGATTCGAGGAGGGTTTGCCGCATCCGGCCAAGGCCAAAAGCGCTACAAGAGAGGTGGTTTTCAGGATCGTTGTGGTCATACGTCGAGGTGTTCCGATTTCAGTTCGATGGGCTGTCCGGACAAGGCGGACGGGTTAACCCAGTAGATGGGGGCTTCACTTTCAAAGGCATGCCGGGCATCGCAGGTAAGCGTGGTGGTGCCTCGAACCGCGGCAAAGAAATTCTCCAAATGCGGCTGATGCGGAGGCTTGTTCAATTCCCCAGGCAGCGCATAGGCCTCCGGTGCCGCGGACTCGTAGGACGCC
>JBEAQI010000313.1:0-4537 GCA_041163965.1 Verrucomicrobiota bacterium
ATGCGGCCGGACACACGAGCGAGATTATCCGGATTCCCTTCAAGTGGTATCCACCGGAGAAAATCCATGATCATCTCCTCGCCTGTCGCCTTTTTGACCTTACCGAAGCCAATGGCAACACTGTGGACATGGTCATCGGACTCAAGTTTCCTGCCTATCATGTGCCACACCCCAACAAACGCATCTGGATTTTGCATCAATTCAGGACCGCGTTTGAGATGTGGGGAAGCGCACATTGCGACCTCTCCCCGCGCCCTGAGGGCCGCGCCGTGCGGGATTCCATCGTCGAAATCGAAAAACGTCTCCTCCCCGAAGCCCGCCATTTGTTCGCTAATTCAAGAACCGTCGCTCAACGCCTCCACACCTATTGTGGAATCCACGCGAATCCGCTCTACCACCCCCCAGGGGGAGCGGAATCTTTTCGCTGCGGGTCCTATGGGGATTACATTTACTATCCGAGCCGTCTCAACAAATGGAAGCGGCAGGAATTGGCCCTTGAGGCCTTGGCGCTTACCCGCCAACCCGTTCGCCTGCGCTTCTCTGGCTTGCCGGATAATCCAGCTTTCCTGACCCACCTTCAAACACGCGCCAAACAATTGGGTGTTTCCAAACGGGTAGAGTTCCTCGGCCGAGTTTCCTTCGACTCCATGGTCGACCACTATGCCAATGCCCGGGCCGTCCTGTTCATCCCCTCGGAGGAAGACTATGGATACGTCACCCTTGAGGCCATGCTCTCCTCAAAAGCCGTCATCACCTGCAAGGATTCAGGCGGCCCCACCGAATTCATCGATAACGAGAAGGAGGGCTTCGTCTGCACACCGGATGCTGCATCCATCGCCGACGCCTTGGACCACCTTTGGCAGCACCCGCACCTCGCAAAGGAGGCTGGAACACGGGCCCGTCAACGCTACCACGATTCGAACATTTCCTGGAAACAGGTCGTGGAGTCATTATTGCAATGAAACTGGCATGGTTCACCCCCCTGCCGCCTGCCCAAACCGAGATCGGCAACGTTTCCGCCCGTCTTCTCCCGCAGTTGAGTGAGGCCTTTGATCTCACCGTCTTCACGGAGACGACCGATTACGACCGGACGCTTCGGCGCTATGCCCCCATCATCCCCTTCTCCTGTGATCACCTTGACTGGAAACAGGTCCACAGAGCAGGGCATCCAGTCTACCACATTGGCAACAACTATCATTTTCATTGCGAGATTATCCGCACCGCCCTGCTCAATCCGGGCATCGTTGTCCTGCATGATCTGTCCATCAACGAAACCCTCCTGAATATCGCCCTCCACCGGGGCGGGGGACAAACGGAATACTTTTCCATCCTTCAACGCTACGGCGGGGAAGAGGCTGTCACCCTTGCCAAGGACGTCATCGACAAGGATCCCTCTCACAAACACACCCTCGTCACCAGATTCCCCCTCTTTGAGCATGTTGCCCGACACGCGACGGGTATCATCTCCCACAACCCGGCAAATATCGAGACGATCCGTGCAGGCTCGGTGGCGCCGATCCAATACGCCCCCCTCCCGCTGCTTCCCAAATGCGAGCTGGCGCCCCCCATCGACCGGTCCTCTCGCCAACCGCCGTACTCGATCCTTTTGTTCGGCTTCTTGGGGAGCGATAACCGCCGGCTCATTCCTTTTCTCGAAGCCCTTTCCGAAAGCGGGGTCAAGGAGAGTTTCAGGGTGATTGTAGCGGGGAAATATGACAAAGAGTTGATCAAAAACGCCGCGAAGTCCCTTGGCCTGAAAGACCGTTTGGTCTTGCGGGGCTTTGTCTCCGACGACGAGTTGGACAAGCTGCTGGAAGCGGCCGACCTGGTGCCGAATCTGCGCTGGCCGAGTCGGGGCGAATCCTCCGCCACCCAACTGCGGATATGGAACTTCTCGTTGCCCTCTCTGGTGACGCAGACCGCCTATTACGCAACGCTCCCCGAAAATGCGGTGGCCTTTGTTCGTCCGGAAAATGAGAAGGCTGACATCATCGCCCATCTTCGCGCCTTCGCGGCAGATCCATTACCATGGTTCCGGAAGGGCCTGGCCGGCCGCTGCCTGCTTGCGCAAAGCCATTCCTCAGAGGGTTTCATTCAGAATCTTAAGACCTTTCTTCCGGTGGCCGAGGCCTTTGCAGGCAAAGTCTTCCCTCTTTTGTGGAGTAGGAATATAGCCCAACGGCACCTTGCCTCCTATCCCGCTCCACTTGCACGATCCGCCCTCCTTAAACGGTGCGCCTCTGAAGTCAGCTCGTGGATTTCTCCTGATTCGACAGGTGCTTGATCCAAGCCGCCAGTCCGGGTCTCCATGGAGAAAGGCAATATCCTTCCAATTGTAGCGATAGATCAGGTACCGTATCCCAGCGGGGAAGGAATCGAAGGCGGTGGTCTGTCCCCCACCCTTCCCCATGTTCCATGGCCGAAAGGCCCAGCAATGACTCCGCTTCGGGGGAAAATACGGCCTTCTGCAGCAACCGCTCAACCAGCGAATGGGCCTCTCCGCCGGGATCCGAGGGAAGCCCCTCCAGTACCCCCGCCGTGTAGCGCATGATCCCCTTCTCCAGCGCTGCCCATGCCTCCAGTTGGGCGGGTGCCCACCCGCCTCTGAATTGGGGTCGCCAGCCATCCGGGCTTTTCCACATCGCGCTCACCGTGGGCTGGGGTGACCCAAAGAGAAACTCCATCAAGGCGATTCCAGACTGCAATAATACCGCCACCCCACCCTCCTGCCGGGAATCATAAAAATAGGCCGCATCCGTCGTGGCCGGCTCGTTAAAAAGGGCGAAATAAGCCCCGAGGGGACACTCGCCACCACCGGCAAGGCGCCGTAAGGATCGGCTTGTCGAGCCGGCCCATCCGAGATCGACAAACATCGCCCGGCGTGAAAACAAACCGGCCCCGCTGTAGTAGGCACGCAACGATATCGCCAGTTCCGTTCGATGGTTCAAAAACGATGGAAGGCAGCTGCAGATGGCCCGGTAAAGGCCCTCTTTGAATACAGGGCTGAAAAATCCCCAGTGGTGGCAGATGCGCTCGTCAGGGCTCGGCAATCCGACATCCGCGGCAAGGGGCGCATAAATCGATTCGGGAATGCGAAGACGGTCGAAAAAGTCCCGGGTTCGTAATCCGGGAGCCGGCTTGAGAAGAAATTCCCAGTCCTCGGCCTCGATCGTTTCCATGCTCGCCAGCCCGAGCATTTCTCTCGATGCATACAAGTATTGGGAACTCACGACAGAGCCCCAGCGGGACTGGAGCTCGTCAAACACCTGCTTTGTAAACCAGCCGTCGCGGGAAAGAAAATAAACGGCCTCCACCCCCTCCGTCTGAGCACGTCGATACAGCCACACCGCGTAGGCGAAATGCAGGGGCCCGGCAAGGGCATGCCCGAGGCGCTCGAAAGGGGATCCACCACCGCTTGCAGTGTCACCGAGGACACTCTCCATGACCGCCGGCAGAAGGTGCGCGTGCGCAATGCGAGGCGCTTGCACCGGAATACTCTCTATCCCAAGGCGCAGCGGCACCTCAATGTCGGTAGCGGGATTGTCCCCCACGTGTATCACCGCTTCACGGCTATGACGCTCGCACAGTAAACGGTAAATGTTTCCAGTTCCCTTGCTTTTGCCGGTTTCTCCTGAGGTCAAAATCAGGCTTCCTTCTACAGGGAAGCCGGCCTCCCTGAGGAGGTCGCGAAGGACTTCCGCGCGGAGATACATTTCGGACGTGTAACAAATCTCTTGTCCGGCCCGCAAAGCTCGCCATACGGCATCGCGGACCACCGTGACAGGTCGCAACAAGGCACGTTCGCAGTCGAGTTCAACGTGAAGGGCCATCGACAGGGTCCGCTCATCCCAGCCCAGCGCCGCACCAAGGGCCTCGTAAATTTCCTCCAGAAGAATATCCTCGCGTTCCCCGGACTGCAGTACCCGCGCGCGCAGAGCCTCTTCCGTCCGCTGCCGCTCAGCCGCAAAAAGTCCCGGCTCCATACGGGTCAGTCCCTCCAGTCTCAAGCCCGCCCACCGAAACACCAGAAGGGGATCCGAGACCAAGCGGACCAGACAGGTATCGAAAACATCAACTGACAGGACCCGCTTATCGGAAGACCTCAAGCGGTTCAACGGGTCCAAGATGCCGGGTCGGCACGCATCGGGGTAACCACGCTCAGGCGAGGTCAAAGACGGAATCGTCAAGCTCTCCTGGACCAACTCCCATCTGCTCCGCAGCGCCATCGCGCATGCTTTCAATTCATCGATCGCCTCATTCAGATAGGGTCGGGCCAACGACTCATGGCGACAGGCTTCCACAAAGGCCTCGAAAGCCGGCCGCGTGGCCCGATGATCCTCCTGCTGCTCATCGACTGGTCCCATTCATGTCCAAGGGTGTACATGAATCGCTGTGGAGCAAGTTTTCATGGAGCCCGTCCGGCATCGATTCGCGCATTGCGCTTGGTTGGCGATCCTCCAATTCTGTCTCCATGAATTGGGCCATTGACGCCACGCACAGCGCCCACACCAGGGCCCAGACAGGCATTCAGCAGCTT
>JBEAQI010000314.1:0-4749 GCA_041163965.1 Verrucomicrobiota bacterium
TCAGTCTGGTACCCTCTCCCCCCGCGGCTCTGCAAATCCACCCGCACCTCCCCGCTTATCCCCTCCACCACCTCGCCCCACCCCGCCTCGTTCGACTGCTCCCACCCAGCCGTCACTTCAAAGGCCGCCATATCCAGCACCTCCCCAGCCCACAACACCCCTTGGCCACACCACAGCCCCAGTCCTATCCAACGCATCGCTTTCATCCCCTCCTTGCTGCCAGCATACACAAAAAAAGCAAACGTTAATAAAAGCGTTTTTTAAATTAACAATAGTTGGACCAGCAGGTCCTGGCCCGCTCCTTCTCAAGCAGAGCCGCACTTACGTCTCTCAGCGCCCTTGCCTCTCAGCGACGTTGAATCTTGATGCCGCGACGCACAAAGGTGGGAATGTCAAGATCGATTCCCTCATGGAGATTGCGCCGCGATTTATCGAAAAATCCGCGGTCGGACTCTGGGTTGGGAAAGGAAAACTCGTCTTGCTGCCCGCCCTCCCGCTGCACAGCAGCTTGGGGGGAATCATCGAGAAGGCAGGTCTGCACAGGCCCCGCCGTTGGCGGCAGCGGCTTGGGCGCATTGGGGGCGATGCTGGCCGCCGGCACGGGGGCGAACTGCTTGCTTGAGGGAACGCGCCGCACCGTCCCCATCACCGTAACGCGCAACTGGTTGTAGAAACTTCCATTGATGGAGGCGCCCATCACAAGGGAATTGCGGCAGTTGAATTTCTCGGAAATGGCGTCCATGACTTGGTCAACCATGGCCATTGTTAGGTCAGGGCCGCCGCTAATATTAACAATTAGCTGATCGGTGTCTTTAAGGAATGCACTTTCGGGGAGATGGAGAAGGGGACAGCGATCGAGGTCCTCCAAGGCAGCATGGACGAGAGACTCCCCTTTCCCATAGCCGGTGCCAAAGAGAGTCTTGCCACCGGGTTCAGACAGTGCCGCCTGCAAAGTGGAAAAATCGACATTCATAAGGCCGGTGCTGAAGAGCATGGACCAAATGGAGTGGACTCCGAGTTTTATCCATTTGTCGGCGTGGGCGAAGGCCTCCATGACCGTGGCGGAGGGATCGACCTGCTTGAAAACGACATCATTGGGCAAGGTAATGACGGCGTGGCAGGTTTTCTGCAGGGCTTCGAGAGCGGTCTTGGCGCGCTCCATGCGGGTATTGCCCTCGCGCTTGAAGGGAAGCGGGGTGAAGGCGATGACAAGGGCCCCCGATTTGACGGCCAAGTCCGCCACCGCGGGGCCCGCGCCGCTTCCAGTCCCTCCCCCAAGGCCGGCCAGCAAAAAGACCAGATCAATGCCCTCAAACAATTGGCGGATGCGATCGCGGCTGCCATCCGCCGCAAGCCGACCCTTCTCCGCGGATCCCCCAGTGCTTTTTCCAAGGGTGACTTCCCGCCCGATCAGGAGACACTCCTCCACGGGAGACGAGGCGAGGGTCTGGCTGTCCGTGTCAATCGCTGCCAGATGGACCTGTTCAAGGTCCTCGAGCTTGATTCGGTCCACGGCGTTGGTTCCGGCACCCCCCACCCCGACGATCTTGATGCGCAAGCCTCCATCGGGGATATTTCCCGTCATCAGGGGATCCTGTCCAGAAAATGGGCCCGACCGCTCCATCGCTATCCAAATATCTCCTGCATCTTTCCAAACCAACCGCGGCGGGCTTTGCCTTGAACCGGTTTGCGGTGGGCATCATGCAGGGCGTTGTACAGCAATCCGAGCACCGTGGCGTATTCGGGCCCGCGCAGCTCCTCGTGCCGCACCCAGTCCGGGCTCTCTCCGCGAGCCACCGGAACGTCGAGTATTTGTTCGGCCAATTCCGTGATCAGAGGGGTAAGAGAAACCCCGCCCGTCAGAATGACCCCGGCCGGCAGATTCTGCCGGCTCAGTTCAGACCCCAAACGGTTCTTCAGAATAATGAATAGTTCCTCCAGCCGGGCATGGGTGATCTTGTTCACGCTCAGCAAGGGAAAAACACTGTCCCCGATCGTCAGGTCGCCAATCAGAGAAACGAGCTGCTCACGGTCGTCCTTGGTCACCATGGCCTTGGCGGCACGCTTTTTGAGCCCCTCCGCCAACTTTTGCTTCGTCCGCAGGCCAAGCGCCAGATCGTTGGTGATGTGGTCGCCCCCAACAGGAATGACCCCCGTGTAAACCGCCCTCCGTCCGCGATACAGAACAAAATCAGTCGTGCCTTTGCCGATGTCCACCACCAGCACGCCTTGCCGCTTCTCCTCATCAGTGGCGAGAAGACTGCCACTGGCGATTGAGGATATGACAATATCGTTCACCTCCAACCCAAAGCCATTGATAATCGAAATGTGCTCCTTTAAAATCTGCTCATCCCCCACCACATGAAAATACGCCACTTCCAGTTGGGAGCCCTCGCGCCCCAAGGGGTTGTCACACAACTGTCCATCAAGGCGAAAGCCGATCCGGATGTGCTGAATGTAAACCTCCCCGGGCTCCAGATCCTTGCTCTTGGCGTTCTCCACAGCCCGTTCGATGTCGGCCTCCGTGACAATATTGCCATGGGTGTTGATCGCCGTCACCCCGGAATTGCGAAAGCCCCAGAGGTGATCGCCCGTCATCGACAGAAAAACGCGCTCAATTTGCCGGCCGGCCGATTTTTCAGCATTCATAATGGCCGCATGGGTACAGTTGGAAACCGACTCGATATCCAGAATACTGCCCTTCCGCATTCCGATATTGGTCGATTGGCCTCGGCCAATGATGTTCATCGACCCCACTTCCGACACCTCCGCCACAAGGACGACCACCTTCGACGTCCCGATTTCAACCGCTCCGATAATGCTGGTCCAACTCATTGGGGAATTACGGAATTCATACAGGAAATTATTGATAGCGGATAACGGCCTCCTCGGGATATGACAAGTCAATCAATACCGGTTGGCCAATTTGTTGGCGCTGGATGGTCTCAAGAATGCTGGCCAGACGCCGGATCTGGCCGGGAAAATCCTGTGTTCCAAAGACGATTTCCCGAATATGCGTGCTGCGGACGCGGATAAGGGAGGGGCGATAAGGGGAATCGGGCGTCCAGTCGCTCAAGTCCACCAGGCGCCAATGGCGGTAAACCGCCGGTAACTGCTCCTTGGCCGTTTCCAAAAGGGCCGCGATCTCCTCTATGCCAGCCACCGGAATAAACCCGTCCTCGATACGACGCAACCGCAGTCCCGCCACCCCAGGCAGCGCCTTCAGGGTCTCCAACGGATAGGCCGCCCTGGCATACACAGTGCCGTCGCGACCAATCAAATACATCTCGGATCCACCATCGGCCCCGCGGACTCGCACCCGCAGCAACGGTATCCGCTCCTTCACGTCAACAAACAACCGCGACGGCAATTCAACCTTGACGAGGGCCGAGGCCACCTGCCCATACCCCTCCAAGGCCAACTTTAGGTCCCGCACATCAATGTCCCGAAGGTCACGCTGTAACCAACTCTGGAACTGGGACCGAAACCAGTCCGGCAACAGAACCCCGTCCGTGCGGAACACCACCTCCACCGTACTCTCGGGAATCAGAACAGGCGCGTCCCGCTTCAACTGTTTGGCAAAATAACGTGCCCCTACCAAACCAGCCAGAATCGCCATCACCACCAAGAGCAACAGCAAGGTCCGCATGAGAAATTGAAGACGGCGTTGCTGGGCCACCTTTCCCACCACCTTGCGGGGACTGTTCTGTTGAATGCCACGCCACGAAGGGCCCTCACCTGCAGCACGCTTGCTCATCGGTCCTGCTCCTCCAATCGCTCAAGAACAAATTCCACCCACCGCAAAAGGACTTCCGGAAAGCTCATCCCGCAAGCCTTCGCGGCCATTGGAAAAAGGCTCGTGGCCGTCATCCCCGGCAGGGTGTTCACCTCCAGAAAGTTGTGGGCGCCATCCGCCACACGAAAGTCGATCCGCGCCAGATCGCGGCACCCACTAGCGCGGAAGAGCCTCAGGGCATCCGCCTCCATGAGGCGACACCGGTCGGGCTCAATCTCGGCCGGACAGGCATAGCGGGTCAATCCGCTCGTGTACTTGTGCGCGTAATCATAGACGCCACCCTCGGGATGGATGGATACACTGCCCAAGACAGCCCCTCCGAGAATCGCCACCGTGGCATCCACACCAGGACAAAATTGCTCCGCCATCAGCACCCGGTCCGCCACTTTTGGTAAGCGGTCCAAGGCCTCCTCCACACTCCCCAGCACCATCAGGCCCACACTGCTTCCCTCCGAGCAGGGCTTCAGCACAAAAGGCACCCCAATCTGCTCCACAATGGCTTCGGCCACTACCGCGTGGCCCTCCTCCAAACGCACATGGCGCGCCACAGAGAGACCCAGCCGCGCCGCCAATTCCTTGGACCGAATCTTGTCAAAGGCAAGGGCACTGGATGCGGCATCACTCCCGCCATAGGCAAATCCTCCCGCTTCAAGCGCCGCGCTCATGCGCCCATCCTCCCCCTAGGTCCCATGAACAAGGGGCAGAACAAGGTCACGCCGGGCATTAAGGCCCTCCGGTAAGGCATCTCCATCGAGCACGATCCGCCTCACCGGAATATCCTTCCCGGCCAAAGCCTCGCTCACTGCCTCTCCGGAGCGGATCGAGACCTCCCGCTCCGCTCCGCTGCCGCCACAAAGCACGACCACCCCCCGGCCGCGGCCACGCACTGCCTCACTTACTCGCATCATCGCTTGTCAAATACCGTACCAGTTCATCGGCCGCCTGGTCCCCCG
>JBEAQI010000315.1:0-2533 GCA_041163965.1 Verrucomicrobiota bacterium
GAGGCCCTTGCGGTGGCGAATGAAGTGGTTGAGACCATCACGCCGATGGAGAATCCCGGGCCTGAATTCGCGCGGATCCGTTGTTTGGCATGGCTGAACATGGGATCCTGCTACTGGCACATGGGGGCGCATCAACCAGCGTTGGCCTCATTTGCGCTGGCCGAGGAAGGATTCCAGCAGTTGGGGGCGCTACACCTTCTTCCGGCGGTGGCCAACAACCGCGGGCTGGTCCTATTGGAGATGGGGCGTGTTCGCGAGGCTAAGGCAGCCTTCGAGCTGACGGCCAAGGCAGCGCTGGCGGCGCAGACGCCGCTTCCGCAGGGGCAGGCCCTTGCCAATGCGGCCCGTGCGAGCGGGCTCCTTGGTGAATTCGATGAGGCCCTTGCCCGTTTTGCGGAGAGTCAGGCCATTTTGGACGGTTTATCGGTGACGGATGTGGCGATTATCCTTCGTGAAACCGCTGATGTTTACCTCGCGCTCAATCTTTATGAGGAGGCTCGCACGGGCTACGATGATTCGGTGAGGCGGCTTCGCGAGGCGGGTGCGCGGCGTCATCTCGGAGGAGCGTTGTGGGGGATGGGGGCATGGGCGCTGGCCACGGGAGACCACGCCGTGGCGCGCCAGTCTTTGGCGGAAGCCGTTGAAATATTTGTGGAGAGTGACAATGCCATCTCCCTTTCGGGAGTGTTGTTGGAGCGGGCCAGCCTGCATCTGACGACCGGCGACCAAGAGGCTGCCCAAGCGGACGCGGCGCAGGCCCTTGCGCTTGTTTCCGGAGCGGATCTGGCGGCACCGCAGGCGTTTGCGCACCTCCGCATGGCGGAGGCCCTGTGGCATGCGCCTGAGCGGGCGGAGCCACATTTGAAGCAGGCTCAGTTTCTCAGCGGTTCGGTGGGGCTTCCCCATTTGTTGTTTCGGTGTCAGTTGCGGGCGGGGCAGTTGCGGCGTCGTCAGAGGCGCCTTGCCGAGGCCCGGCAATCCTTGGAGGAGGCGGTCAATCAGGTTGAGCGGTTGCGCGGGCGCATTCCGCAGGAGGCGGTTCGGGCCTCCTTCATGGGGGACAAGGCGGAGGCCTACGAGGCCTGGGTGGCGCTTCTTTTGGAGATGGGCGAATCCGACAAGGCCTTCGAGGCCGCAGAGCATGCCAAGTCCAGGACCCTTGTGGATGCGCTCAACATGGGTGGACGAGCCAAATTGTCAGCTGAGATGTCCGCGGGGCAGGCCATTCATGGAGAGTTGATGGCGGTGTATAATCGACTGCTTGGCAGTGATCCTTCTGTTCAGTCGCCGGGAATGAAGGAGCAGTTGCACAAACGGGCGCGAGACCTTGAGGCCCAATTGCAAAGCATCGCCATAGAGTTTCCGGGCAGGTCTGCTTCTGGAATCGGTGCGGACCGGTCGGGTTTGGCCCCGTTGAGCGCGCCCCTGCCATGGGAGAAGATCTGCGCATTGCTTCCCAATGGCGTGACCCTGGTGGAATACTTTTGTGCAGGTGAGGAAGTGATGGCCTTCGTTGGGCATCGAGGGGCTCTGGAGGTCAGGCCTCAGCTGTGCAAACTGAGCCAGGTGCGCGCCCTCAGTGACCGCCTTGCCGTGCAGTTGCAACGCTGCGAGACGCCTCGACGTAAGGATCCCGCAGTCCAGGCCGGGTTGATGGCGTCCTGTCGTCGCGTGCTCACGGAGTTGTATGCCTTGCTGGTGGAGCCCCTGCGGCCCCACATGGAGGCCGTCCGATCACCGGAAGGGCTTGGTTTGGTGGTGGTTCCCCATGGGCTGCTGCATCGCCTCCCATTTCACGCCTTTTGCGATTCCGATGGCAGGTACTTGATCGATGACTACGAAATATCCTATGCCCCCAGCGCGACGGTGTTCGGCCTGTGTGCGCAGCTGGAGCATCGTTCCTTGGAGCGGGCGGTGCTTGTTGGAAGCCACACGGATGTCCTTCCCTCGATCGGTTTGGAAATCGATACCCTGCGCGGTCTGATGTCGGAGTCGGTGGTGTTGCGGGATGCGGGCGCCACCATTGATGCGGTACGACAAAGTGGCGTTGGGCACGATTTGCTCCACTTTGCCTCCCACGCGATATACAGAACGGATAATCCCCTGTACTCCGCGTTGCAGTTGGCCGATGGGTGGTTGACGGCCGCGGACCTTCTCTCAATGCCACTGAATGGTGCGATGGTGACGCTTAGTGCCTGTGAGTCCGGCCGCGCCCATATTCGGGGCGGGGACGAGCTGATCGGTTTTTCCCGTGCCGCTTTGGCCGCCGGGGCGAGCACGGTGGTAGTGAGTGGCTGGCGGGTCGACGACGCCTCCACGGCCCGACTCATGGAGGCTTTCTACACGCAGCTGCTTGCTGGCAAGGGCCGGGCTGCCGCTTTGCGGTCCGCGCAGTTGGCCTTGCGGTCCGAACATCCCCACCCGTGGCACTGGGCTCCCTTCAGCTTGAGCGGCCAGCGTTGAGCAAGACGTACAAAAACGGACGGCTTCACTGGAATAAATAGACACAACAATCCATACTATCGACATGAAA
>JBEAQI010000316.1:0-4418 GCA_041163965.1 Verrucomicrobiota bacterium
GACATGGCGCCGTCGATGGCGTGGAAAGGGATCATGCCGAAGGAGGACGAGGGGCCACCGTTCGGCTGGCGAACCAGAGGGCGGTGGGCACGGCGAGGAGGATCAGGAGGATCCAGACCGCGGGCCAGGCCGCAATGGTGCCCGGCTCACCTTCCGGAAGGCTTTTATAGTAAGCCATAAACATGGCAGGCGGGAGAATCAAGGCGGCGATGAGGAAAAAGCGGCGGATGCGTTGGACGACAACGAGGAGACCGGGCCGCGAAGCATCGGTGGAGCCCCGAAGAATCAGGCGGCAGATGAAGTAGCTGAAAGCGAAGGCGAGCCCGCTTTGAAAAAGGAAGAGAAAGACGAGATGGGCTGGCATGGGAGTATCTTGTCTCAGGGATTCTCGATTTCAATCAGTTCCGGTTGGTTTTTGGTGGCGATAAGGAAAATGCCAGCCAGCACAAACAAGCGCACGTGATGGTCATCGTATTCGATGACCTTTTTCGAAGGCGTCGAAGAACTCATGAATTAAACACACTTTAGATTAGGAACGAGGACGTGGGTCCTCGTGCTCAAAGGGGAGGAGGGCATCCTGTTCAGAGCTTCTAAAGCCGCGGTTTCGCCGTTCTCTCACAAAGAGCAGAAGAAAGAGACCGACCAAAACCAGACTTAGGAAGATGGTGAGCACCAAGACACCCATCAGGTTGTATTCGCGCGAATTTGAGTCGGAGCGTCAACGCAATTTGCGCGGATCGGGGGATTGACTTGGGTGTCGGGGAGGAGGGAGCGCCTTCTGTTGAAAGCTTACTGGAAGGTATTGGAGCGAAGGGCCCGAATGTTGTTTTCCGCTTGCAGCAGATAGAGGTTGGGGCCGGCGGGATAAGGGGTGTTGAGCAGCGTGTAGACCTTCGAATACTCGTGCTCCAGTTTGGGCAGGACCAATTTATCCCAGAAATCCGGTGTGCCCGAAAGGAGGCTTTCGAAGGAAGGGAAAATGCGTTCCTTGGGGAGGACGCCCCGAAGGCGCTCAAATTCATCAAACTCCGCGTAGAGGGCGGGCAGCTTTTCCAGGTAGAGCGGATCGGCGATCTGGGCAAGGAAGTCGGCGGTACCGAGCATTTTGGCGAGGGTGAATTCGGTGGTACTGCGGAAGGGGATCCCCTCGATGACAGTGCGCGGGCCGGTGGCGGCGATGAGGCGGGAAGCGAGGTGGATAGTGCCGGGATCCCAATCCAGCTGATGGAGGAGGCGGCGACAGATGAGGCTGCTGCGGCTTTCGTGGACGAGGACGTATTTGGCGCCGGTGCCCTCTGGGTCACCCGTTTCCTTGAGGTAGCCGCTATCGTGGAGGAGGCAGGCCGCGATGCCGGCGAGAAAACCCTCCGCTGTGAGGTCCAGCTCCGGGTGGTATTCGAGGAGGGTCCCGAGCATCTGGCACCAGCAGAGGGTGACTTGGAGGGAATGCGTGAAGTTGTGATAGGCGGTGTCGCTTCCTTGAAAGTCCCCATGTCGGCCGCTGAAGAGCGCTTCCACGGTATCGAAGCAGGCGGTGAGGGGAGTTGAGTCTTGATGTGGGAAGGACGACCCCAGCAGGGAGCAAGAGAAATCCCGCACCTGATCCGGGCCAAGGTTTTTGAAGTGCTCTGGAGACGGGGTTTGCATGGAAAACCAACGGCCTGGTCAGCCTTTACAGGGAGACGGCCTTGGTCAAGCGCTGGAAATTAGCTTGAAGCATATTCACAAACTCCTCACCAACAGAGAAAGCGTTGCGGAGCTCGAAACGAGTGTGGCAGGCGGATAGCAATGGGAATACAGATTGGACTGACGGGAGGGATGGGCTGCGGCAAGAGCACGGCCCTTGCGATTTTTAAGCGACTTGGGGCGAGGGTGGTGGAAACGGACGCCCTTGTGAAAACCTTGCTGCGGAACGATGCGGGCTTGAAGGCGGAGATTGGTGCCGCGTTTGGTGGGGAGATCCTTGATGCCGAAGGAAATATTGACAGGGAAGCCCTTGGCCGTAGGGTTTTTGCAGATTCCCGGGACTTGCGTGTTCTGGAAAGCCTCGTGCATCCGCGCGTCCGCGACCTGTGGATGGCGCACTTGCGGGAGACTCATCCTCTTCTGGTCGTGGAGATTCCTTTGCTCTTCGAGAACGGATTGGAGACGCACTTCACTCAAACCATTTGTGTGAGTTGCACTCCGAGCGTTCAGAAAAAGCGATTGATGGCCCGTGGAATGACAGCAGCAGAAATATCCAATCGAACCAAGCGGCAGTTGCCTACGGAGGAAAAGGTGCGCCGCGCCACCATTACTTTACACAACAACGGATCTGTCGAACACCTGGAGGAGCAAATCAAATGGGCGTTGGCGTCCATCCGCCAGAGTTGGCCAACTGAAGAAAGAGACCTTTTAAACACATGAGTTCTGAATTTGAGGATCAGCGTCCGGAACTGACCGGAGAGACGACTGAAAAGCGGCCATCCGAGCGACCGGCCCGAAAAACGGCGGCGAAGCGGGTGGCGCGCAAGCGGGTTCCCCGTCGCGGAACGGTGACCGAGGAAGCGCAAGGCGAGTTACAGATTCAGGTACCCAGCGTGGCGGTGGACCGCGAAATCCCCGAATCCTATTCCGCGGACCCTGACATGCCCGCGGAAGCTCCCAAGGCCTCAGCGGGAGGACACGAAACGGGCCGGCAGCGGGCGGAGACCGTCCCGGAGCGGGTCCAAGCGATCCCGGAGCGTGGGGAGGAGCGGGCCGGAGGGCCCGAGCGTGGGGAGCGTGGGGAGGTGTCGTCGGTGGCGGAACCGCGCCAAAATGGGCAAGGTGCGCCCGAGGGCCGTGGCCAATTCCGCAATGGGAAAAATTTCCGCAAAGGGGCGGGCAAGCAGGGACCCGGGAAAAAGCCCGCCCCGGTGATGCAGAAGCCGTCGCGTCGGCGCGACAAGCGGCGCGGCCGGGAGGGGGTGCGGCGGCCTGGTTCCGGGCGCGAGGAGGGGGCGATGACGGCGGAGTGGGGAGATTTGGCGAGCCTTGAGCTATTCACGGATCTGGAGGCGCTTGCGGCCTTCGCCGCGGAGCTTCGCGGCGGCGATGATGTCGTGCACGTCGATGCATTGCTGCAGGAGAGTTTTCAAGAGCTGAGAGAGCGCGCGGAGGCGGTGTGGGCCAGTGCGGAGGGAGCGGGAGCGGGCCGTCGGCAGCTTGTCGAGCGTATTCTTGACGCGGCGGCGGAGGCCCGGTGCGAAGTCCGTTGCCGCGGGATCGTGGAGCAATTAGAAGATGGGGACGGCTTGATTGTTTACGCGAGCGACAATTACCAACAACGGCCGCACAGTGCTTACATTCCCAGATCGCTGATGAAGCGCTATGCGATTCGCAAAGGCACCCTCATCGAGGCCCAAGTGCACCCCCGGCGCAAACCGTTGCCGTCGGATGCCCTCGACAAGCTTCGTCAAGCGGGAGTGGGCGAGAGCGGACCGCTCGAGCTTGGAGCGGAATCCGAGCAACTGGAGGATTTGGCAGGGGAGGCCATCGCGGCACTTTTCCCCGAGCGACAGTTTATGCAGGAGGTCGATGTCGAGGAGGAGACCTGTCCCTACGTGGTACGGGTGGTCAGCCTGATGGGCAACGCTCCCGAGGACAACCTGCAAGCCACGCCATTTGAGGATTTAATTCCCTATTATCCGACGGACCGTATCATTTTGGAGACCGATAACAAGAGCGGCTGGGACAACACCGCGATGCGGGTGGTGGATCTGCTGACGCCGGTCGGGCTTGGGCAGCGCGGCCTGATTGTGGCCCCGCCCCGGACTGGGAAGACGGTTCTGCAGCAGGCCATTGCCAACGCGGTGGCGGTGAACCGCCCGGAGGCCCATCTGATTGTGCTGTTGATAGACGAACGCCCTGAGGAAGTGACGGACTTCCGGCGTCAGATCAAGGCCGGCGAGGTGGTTGCATCGACGTTCGATGAATCCCCCGAGAGCCATGTTCACTGTGCCGAGATGGTCATCGAGAAGGCTCGGCGGATGGTGGAGGCCGGGCAGCATGTCATCATTCTCCTCGATTCCATCACGCGGTTGGCGCGGGCGTACAATGCCTTGGCTGCCAACAGCGGGAAGATTCTGTCGGGGGGGGTTGAGGCGAATGCCCTGCAAAAGCCAAAACGCTTTTTCGGGAGCGCGCGAAACATCGAGGGCGGCGGCTCTCTGACGATTCTCGGAACAGCCCTTGTGGAGACGGGGAGCCGCATGGATGAGGTTATTTTCGAGGAGTTCAAGGGGACTGGCAACATGGAGCTGCATCTCGACCGGGCCTTGTCCGACAAGCGCATAGTCCCAGCCATTGAGATGGCCAAGAGTGGGACCCGCAAGGAGGAGCTTCTGTATCATCCTGATGAGATGCAGAAGGTCTATGGGTTGCGGCGCGCGATGAAG
>JBEAQI010000317.1:0-4129 GCA_041163965.1 Verrucomicrobiota bacterium
TGAACTGGGCCCGGAACAGGTCCAAGGCGCTGGTGGCGGTCTGCGCATTTTCGCCGGATCCGCTGTCGGTGAGGATTCGGTCGAGCATGTCGTAGGTCTGCAGTCCGTTGCCGAAGAAGGGTGGGGGAAGCACCATGTAAGCGGTGCGGTCATAGAGGCCGAGCGCTTGCTGCAACTTGACGATTCCCTTCTGATAGGGCGTGCGCCGCTGCGCCTCCGCTGGGACCGCCGCAAACTGTTCGCTGAGGGTTTCGAAGTGTGGGGCGATTTCGGCCAGAGAGAAGTATTTGCGGGTCTCATTCTGGAAACCCAGAAGTCCGACCACATCCGGATGGTCGACGCGGAAGACCTTTCGCTCCGCGGCCCGGCGCGGATGCAGCATCAGTTCTGTGAACCATTCCATCGCGGAGTGAGGCGTGCCGGAATCGTCCCGATAACTTTGCCGGCCTGAGATCATCATGAGGGTGGTTCTCGCAATGGTATCGACTGGTTTGATACGCCCTCCCTCTTGGACGGAGATGGCGGAGAGGGTCCCGAGGTCCCAATCACCCGGATAGCGCGGAGGGAGCAGGTCTTTAAGGACCAGCAGGGAGGAGAACAAGGCGATGCCCGATATGACCCACTTCACGGGGGATTTGAAGAAGGAGATATTCATGATGCGATATCCTTTGGTCGGCGGGCGTGAACGACGAGGCTGATGACAAATTGAAGGATCAGCCCAAGGGTGGTTATGACGCAGGCGATGTAGGGAATCCAGCGGGCCGGGTTGAGGACCACTTGAAACATGGACATGGTGTCATTGTTGGCGAAGGAGGCCTGATAAAAGGTCAGGCCATCGTAGCGCAGCGGATGATTCATGTAGATGAGCGTGTCCCGCTTGCCGGTACCCGGCTCATGAATGCGCACCGAGCTGGAAAAGTTGAAGGGGATTTCCGTGCCCGGGTAGCGATCGTGTTGAAAATCGAGCAATTCCAGGGTGGCTGGGAGGTAATGCCGTTTGAAGCGGAGGGCGATTTCGTAAGAGCGTCCCTCATGGGTAAAGGCCTGTACAGGAAAACTTTCCCTCATGGGCATGGACTGCCGGAAGATATTGGAGACCAGCCACGTTCCGATCGGGCCGTCCTCTCCCCGGAGACGAACAATGGCGGAGGTGGTGTTCCGTTCCCCATCCGCGTAGGTGAGGGTTTGCGGCAAAGCGACCAGATCCCGTTCCGCGCCGATTCCCTTGTCAAAGGGCATTGTCGGAAAACTGTCTGCGGCGTGAGGCGGTCGTGGAAAAATGGCGGCATTGCGAGCAAACCAGAGGACCTCGGCTGAGAAGGGCAAACGCTCGTCGGCGAGCACGGCATTGCGCTGGTTCAGGAGGGGCGCGGGCCAGCTGACGATGGCCTGCTTCTGCGGGTCGGACCGGTCAATGATGACAAACTCATCGTGGTGGAAGGCCTCCACATAGTTGTTGGACTGCCCCTCCGCCAGCCACATGAAATACTCGACCTGCTTGATCTGGGTCCAGAGTTGTCCCAGCAGCAACAAGACTATCCCTCCATGGATAAAGGGAATCCCGATTTTGCGCAGAGATGGCCGAAAGTAGCGAAAGTGGGCACAAGCGAGGTTGAGGACGAGGAGCGGACCGATGAGGTAGCCACCGGGCATGGGAACATGCAGCCAGTCAAGCCGATCGCCGTAGAGCCATTGGGCCGGATATTCCCATACTGTAAAGACATGCTCGAAGTACTTTTGTTGGGTGAAGTAAATCCCGTAGTGGACTTGGTCGAGGGTGCCAAAAAAGACCAGGAGGACACTGTACCCCAGCAGAAAGAGCGTCAGTTTGATCGAACTCAGATAGGAGAAAATTGATTTCATCGGTCGCTTTGTCTGTTGTGACGGCGGAGCGCGAGGCGGACCGCAAGGGGAGAGATACCGAGGAGGGCCAAGGCGAGGGTGCTGAGGGCGAGGCCCGGAATATCGGTGACAACCGGAAAGAGCCATCCCGTCCTGCCCGCCAAACCGAACATGTTGGCGATCAGGACCAGCCACCCGCAGAAGGCGAGCATGAGAAGAGACACTTCAAGCAGGCCGGGCCGAACAACCTTGGTGCGCCTGGGGGCGTCGATGGTAGAGGTCTCATTCATATCGTGACATCCTTGAAAGAGAGCAGTAGGGCCGTTTTGAGCACGGTCCTCCTTGCATCAGGTGGTTTTATTGAAGCGGAATTCGGTGACATCGCCATCCTGGAAGACATATTCCTTGCCCTCCATGCGCAGTTTGCCGGCGTCGCGGGCGGCGGCCTTGGAGCCGGCAGCGAGGAGGTCCTCAAAAGCGACCACTTCCGCCTTGATGAAGCCCTTTTGGAAATCGGTGTGGATCACGCCGGCACATTCCGGCGCTTTCATGCCCTTGTGAAAGGTCCATGCACGGACTTCCTTTTCCCCCGCGGTGAAAAAGCTGGCAAGGCCCAGGAGGTCATAGGTGGCCCGTATCAGCTGGCTCACTCCCGAATCGTCCACACCCAGTTCGCCGAGAAAGACGGCCGCCTCCTGCGGGGTCATCTCGCTCAGTTCCGCCTCCAGCTTGGAGCAGATCACGCAGGAGGCCGCATCGTGGTGGTCGCGCACATACTGCCGCACTTGTTGCACATAAGGATTCCCGCTGGGGTCGAGCAGGTCATCCTCATGCACATTGCAGGCGAAGATGACCGGTTTTGTGGTCAGGAGAAAAAACTGTTTCAGGCGGGCGCGGTCGTCATCGCTGACCTCCATGACATTGGCTGGTTTTCCAGTGTCCAGATGCAGGCGCAGCCTTTCCAAGATGGCGACATTGGCGGCCGCTTCCTTGTCCTGTCCCTTCGCTTTACGGGATTGTTTGTCCAGTTGGCTCTCGACCGATTGCAGGTCCGCGAGGACCAGTTCGGTGGTGATGATCTCGATATCCCGGACCGGATCGACGCTGCCCATGTTGTGAATGACATCCTCGTCCTCGAAGCAGCGCACCACTTGTACAATGGCATCCACGGTGCGGATATTCGCGAGAAATTTGTTGCCCAGTCCTTCTCCTGTGGAGGCTCCCGCCACCAAGCCCGCGATGTCCACAAACTCGATCGCGGCGGGGATCGTCAGCTGCGGTTTTACCAGAGTGGTGAGGGTATCGAGGCGCTTGTCGGGGACCTGGACAATGCCGATGTTCGGTTCAATGGTGCAGAACGGATAGTTTGCGGCTTCCGCCTTGCGACTCCGCGTCACGGCGTTGAAGAGCGTGCTTTTGCCCACGTTTGGAAGTCCCACTATACCTGCCTGCATAATTGTTTCTTTTGGTTCGGATGGAAAAGGTTCGGGATGCCCGACTCTTTCCTCCTGGTCAATAAGAACCGCCCCCTGTTCAAGGTATTCCAAAAAAAAGCCCCGCCTCGCGGCAGGGCTGAAAATGAAGAACGGGCGGTCGAAAGTGGCAGCCTATTTGTGTTCGGGCCGAGTGAATTTCCCCTCACGGAATATCTGGTCCATGACCCGATGGCCCCATTTGGAGTCCGACAAATCCTGCGCCAACACCGACCGCAGCCAGTGGCCGGTCCGGCACAACCCTCTTCCGAGCAGGATGGTCCATGGTGTATTCTGTAACATAATTGTTACGATTGCGTAACATTAGTGTTTCCGCAAGGAAAAATTCATGTTTCTAATAGATTTCGTAGTGGAGGAGGCGGGATGTGGGCAAGAGGAGGAGGTGGTAGTCGGCGAGTGGCCCGGAAGGATCGGAGACGGTGATTTCCAATTTCCCCGGTTTGGGGCGCTGAACGGAGAGCGAGCGGGTGGCCGTTGTCGGGTATTGGAGGAGCCAGACGAGCGCAGTGGGGCCGTTGGCACGCAACGTGTAGCGCAGCTGGGCAGCGGGCAATCTTTGCCCGTAGTCGGGACTGTGGAATCCCGCGACCGGCGATTCCTGCCCGACGGCGACCTGCCGTTGAAAGGGCAGCGGCGAGTGCAGAGAGAGGGCCTGTTGGGCAGCCTCCGCGGAAAGCCCGGGATCGAAGTTCCAGATGGCCTGAAGGTCCACGGGGCCATGCGTTTCAACAAAGTCGACGACGATGAGGAAGCCCCTGTCATCCAGCAGCAGGCACCGCGACCACGGGACGGTG
>JBEAQI010000318.1:0-2500 GCA_041163965.1 Verrucomicrobiota bacterium
TGACCGTCCGTGAGCTCGTTGATCGCATGCGCCGAATTTATTGCGGCACAACCGGCATCGAATATCTCCACATCCAGGAAACCCCGGAAAGACGATGGCTCCAGACAAAGATCGAACCGCAGGAAGACATCGAACACTTCGACCACGACCGGCGCATTCGTATCCTCGATCGCCTCATCAAAGCAGAGGAATTTGAACGCTTCCTGCACAAAAACTACGTCGGCCAAAAGCGATTTGGCCTGGAGGGCGGAGAAACCCTTATCCCGGCACTGGATGCGCTTCTGGAAAATGGTCCGTCTCTCGGCGTACAGGAAATTGTCCTCGGAATGGCCCATCGCGGCCGCCTCAACGTTCTGGCCAATATCCTGCGCAAGAGCTATGCCTACATCTTTCATGAATTCTCCGAGAATTTCATCCCCGACACCCGCCACGGCGACGGAGACGTCAAATACCACCTGGGGTTTGAATCCCACCTGCGCAACTCGCGTCAGGAATCAATCCGGCTCTTCCTGACCGCCAATCCGAGCCATCTGGAGGCGGTCAATCCGGTCGTCGAAGGCCGTGCCCGCGCCCGCCAACGGCTCCTCAATGATACCGAGCAGCGACGCAAGGTGCTCCCCGTCCTGATTCATGGAGATGCCGCCTTCGCCGGCCAGGGCATTGTTTCTGAAGTGCTGAATGTCTCCCAACTACCGGGCGACCGCACCGGCGGCACCATTCACGTTGTCATCAATAATCAAATCGGCTTCACGACCGACCCATCCGAGGCGCGCTCCTCGCTCTATTGCACCGATGTCGCCAAAATGATTGAGGCGCCGATCTTTCACGTCAACGGAGACGATCCGGAGGCCGTCGTCAGGGCCATGGACCTTGCCCTGGAATACCGCCAACAATTCTCCAAAGATGTGGTCATTGACATGCTCTGCTACCGGCGCCACGGGCACAACGAATCCGACGAGCCCGCCTTCACACAGCCCACCCTGTATCAGAAAATCAATGACCATCCGACCGTCTGCGACATTTACTCGGAAAGGCTCACCAAAGAAAATGTGCTGTCTGCCGGCGAAATAAAAGAAATCCGGGAAAAGCGTCAGGGCGCCCTACAGCGATTCTACGATGAGGAAAAGGCCCTTCAGGCCAAGGGAGAAAGCCCAACCCCCGCCAAGGATGAGGCACTCCGCGTCTATCAGCCAGACTACGCCTTCGAGGATGTGCGGACGCAGGTTCCGCTAGAACAGCTTTCCACCGTGGCGTTGTCCCTGACCCGGTTTCCAGAGGGCTTCAACCTAAATGCGAAAATCCAGAGACAGTTGCGTACCAAACTGGAGAACTTCAATCAGGACAAGGGCATCGACTGGGCTTTTGCCGAATCGCTTGCATGGGGAACGCTCATGCTCGAGGGATACCATGTCCGCCTGTCCGGTCAGGATAGTGTGCGCGGCACTTTTTCCCAAAGGCACGCCATCTTCTTTGATTCAAAAACCCGGGAAAAATACATCCCCCTCATGGAAATGCAGGGCCGGCAGGGCATGCTGTGCGTGCACAATTCGCTCCTCAGTGAAGCAGCTGTCCTTGGTTTCGACTACGGTTACTCTCTGGACTTTCCGGACATGCTGTGCATGTGGGAAGCGCAGTTCGGGGATTTCGTCAACGGAGCACAGGTCATTATCGATCAATTTATTTCAAGCTCGGAATCGAAATGGCAGCGGGTCTCAGGTCTGGTCATGCTCCTTCCGCACGGGTATGAGGGCCAAGGCCCGGAGCACTCCTCCGCCCGACTGGAACGATTCCTCCAGCTGTGTGCCGAAGACAATATTCAAGTGGCCAACCTCACCACCCCGGCGCAGTATTTTCATATCCTTCGGCGTCAACTGCACCGTCCCTTCCGAAAGCCTCTCATCATCATGGCCCCCAAAAGCCTCCTGCGCCACAAGGAGGCGGTCTCAGCCATTTCCGATTTCACAGAGAAGGGGTTTTCCAGTATTCTGCCCGAAACAGACAAGGAAATCAGCCATCCCAAGCGAGTCATCCTCTGTTCTGGAAAAATCTATTTTGATCTCCTAGAATACCGGCAGAACAAGGCCATCCGGGACACAGCCATCATCCGAATTGAACAGTTCTACCCGTTTAACGGAAACCTCCTCGCTGCCACCGTCAAGGGACTCGGCAAAGCGGGCAAGCTGGTCTGGTGCCAGGAGGAACCGGAAAACATGGGCGGATGGCGCTTTGTCCAGCCGCTCGTTGAAAAAGCCCTTGGCAAAAAGCTCGCCTACGCCGGTCGGGACGCGGCCGCCAGCACCGCCGTCGGCTCGCTCACCCTCCACAAAATCGAACAAGCGGCCCTGATCGAAGAGGCCTTCTCCATTTAAGCATACTGTATCAGAAACATGGCCACAGAAGTTAAAATACCAGCCTTGGGCGAGTCCATCGCCAGCGGCATCCTCGCCAAATGGCACGTCAAAGACGGCGATTTTGTGAAATCGGGTGACAGTCTCTATGA
>JBEAQI010000319.1:0-2660 GCA_041163965.1 Verrucomicrobiota bacterium
GTGCGTCTGCAGGCTCGATAAGGGCTGGACGATTCGCCTTGAGTGGGGAGCGTTTATCCCGCAAACACAGGGGCAATGATTCGATTAAACCGTTTACGCTGGTGTGTTCTGTTGGGTCTGATCGTGGTCTTGGCGGGCTGCAATATCCCTTTGGTGCCCCTCATCTGAGTCGATTCTGGCACGGTCTGACGGCGGGTCAGGTTACTGCGGACGGCAGGGGCCGTTTACTCTGACCACTGGAGCGTGCTGAGGCGAATCTGGACGGAGATCGGCCGTTCGTCGCGCTGGTTGATGATAGCCATTTTTAGCAGCGGGTCCGGTTGTTCCCAGTCGATCCAAACGGTGCCAAAGTGGTGCCCTTGAAAGGGACCTCCAACGCGGTAGGGATTGGGCTCTAGACCGCGCGGCGGGCTGCTGGGGGCCGGTGGTTTGCTTTTGTTGATGCCGCTGGAGGTCAGGTCGTAAAGCGGATAAGCGTCCGCATCCTGATAGCAGGACAATTCCGCGTGATGGCGATCTCCGGAGAGGAAGATGACGCCGCTGGCGCGCGTTTCCTTGATCAGCGAGAAGAGCCGGTCCCGCTCCAAGGGGAAGTTGTTCCATTTTTCAAAGCGATGATCCGGGCTGATGACCTGAATGCTGGTGACAATCAGCCGGAGCTCCGCCGGGACGAGCAGCTGTTCCCGTAACCATGACCATTGCGCTTCCCCGAGGATCGTGGTGGACGGATCCGTATTGGGCTGGTATCGCCCCTTTGTTTGAATATATTCCGGTGGCTGGGCGGCCAGTGCACTGCGATGGTAGCGCGTATCGAGGAGAATGACTTGAACCCGACGTCCCTCTGGCCCATAAACCTCGGCATGGTAAACCCCCTCCCTTTGGCGGCGAGGCGAGTCTGACGGAACGCCAAAGAAGTCCAGAAAGGCCGCTTGCGAGGCAGCCCGCGCCGGAAAGTCAGCGCCCCCGTCATTGAGGCCGTAGTCGTGGTCATCCCATGTCGCCAGAATGGGCACGCCGTCGGCGAGGAGCTTGGCGTAGCCGGGAACTTCAGCCAGCTGAGCATATTTGGCGCGCATGACGGACATATCCTCGGTATCTCCATAAATATTGTCCCCAGCCCAAATCCAGAAATCCGGCTTGGAGTCATGAATCCGTTCCCAAATCGGTTGCGGAGCGCTTTGGTCCGCACAGGAGCCGAAGGCGATGCGCTGCAAGGCGATCGGTTCTGGACGTTGGTTCTCCCCTGTCTGCCAGACCTCCTTGCGCCAGTGCGGTGGAGGTCGGTTTTCCATGACCTCGAAGACGAACGATTCATGAGAAACCCGACCATGGCGGTCGGTACTTGTAATCGTTGCCCGGTGGACCCCATTAGGGAGGTCCTCGGCAAGGCGGTGCCGCCAGAGGTGCATATTTTGAATGGTAAGCGAGCCGGCGGGTTGTGGGGCCGCAGGTCCTACTTTCGAGCCTTTGAAGACTTCGTATCCCTGGTGACGCGGCTCACCGGAGGTGCTTTGATAAGCCATGCGGGAGACGCTTAGCTGCCGCTGCGCGGCAAAGGGATCAGCGTATTCCGCCCCGGTCCTAGCGGATTCCCCAGTGCCGGATTGAGCCCGTTCCATGACGACCTCGGGGGACCCGTTGATGGAGAGAGTGACCTTGCTTTCAGCGGAACCTGCCCAAATGTTGGCGGTGACCCAGACGCCTTGGCGCAGGTCTTCACGGGTGAGGAGCTGAGTGTCGCCGAGGTCATTAATGGAGAGCGGTGGGATGCCTTGGAGGCGTTCCGACCGAGGTTTTCTTGACCATGCTCGGAGGGTATTAAACCAATTCCGAAAGCCCGGAGTATTCAATCCCGTCCACATCACGCGGTCCGGCTCTACCCCATTGCCAAGGTATTGTTCACGGTAGTCTGCCTTATCAAAATCCAGCAGCAGGACGCCTTTGGGGGCTCCCATGGGTTGAAGGCTCATGGGGATGCCATGAAGATCAAGATCCCCGTTATACCATGCCCCCGATGCTGCTCCGGCAATGAGGTGCCGGAAGGGAAGAGGACCGATGCCAACCGCCTCGTCCCACCCTTTGAAAAACTGTCCCGGGGCATGGTTTTCGAGGGTGTGCGTGTGTCCTGAGAGCGATAGGGCGGGGCGGCCCTCGACAAGTCGGTAAATATCGCTGAGGTTATCGGTTTGATGCCTAGTGGAGGTGGTGTCGACAAAACTGACAAAGGGAATGTGGGAAGCGAAGACGATGCGCTTTTCTTTCGGGGTCAGGGCGAGGATGTTTTCCAGCCAGCGCATTTGTTCATCCGGGACCCGTCCATTGTAGGCGGGTTTGTCCGGATCGCCGCAGTCGTCTCTTCCCGGTCGGGCCATATCCTGTGCGCCGCAGGGGTAGACGACGTTATCCAGCACAACAAAAAGCGCCTCTCCGTACTCAAATGCGTAATAGTTTGGGCCGTAGATGCGACGCCACGTGTCGCTGCTGTCGGCGTCACTGGCCGCATCGAAGTCGAGGTCATGGTTGCCATGGACCAGCCATTGCGGGACGCCAACCACGGAACCCACGCGGATCGTCCGGTCCAGCAGGCCGAGGTCATCGCCGACGACGTCACCGAGAAAGAGCAAGAAGTCGGGGCTCTTTTCGTCAAGGTTGAGCAGGTC
>JBEAQI010000320.1:0-8173 GCA_041163965.1 Verrucomicrobiota bacterium
GTTCAATTCCGGGTCTGGCCACCACTTTTTGCTTGTCAACGGTAGGGTGGTGTCGATTCTGAAGGCAGTTATGCCGGAAGCGTTTAAGACTTTCAAAAAGCCGAAAATTGCCCGAAATACGGGTTTGCTTTTTTTTGAGCTTCGTAAAACGCTGTTCCAATCAACCATGGTTTCCTACTCAATCCTATCTTTATGAAGCATCTGAATCGTTTGTTCCTATCGCTCCTCCTTGGCACCGGCTCATCCTTTCTGAGCGCGCAGTCCGTGACGGTCTCTGTGAATGCCTTCGGAGATCCCTCTAGTTTCACTTTTACAGGGAGCAATTCCCTTGACCTTCGGGTATCAGAGTTGATCCCGGCGACGGGAACCAACACCAGCACTCACGTTCTCGTGGAGTCCCTTACTCCCCTCGAGGAGGGCCAGCAGGTATACACCAGCACCTATCAGGGCATTAATGCGGCGACAGGAGCGATTCAGGATGCAGGGGTGCTTTTTATGACTTTGCCGGCTGACACAGCCCTGCCGGTTGGCACCGTGGCCTCCCCGATAGTGGGGGTGATTCAACGCCCCGGTTCTTGGGCCAACTACGCGTTGCAAGTGCCATCCACCAGTCTTGGCGGGGCCAGTGGCAGCAGTGCCATTGATGGCGCTGCTCTGGATCTGAATTTGGCCCGTGGGTCGGAAGCATTTACCGGAGAAGTCGCGTTCACTATTATCAGCGCCGACGAGGTCCAATTTGAGCCATTCACGATCACCAAGGACGGGGCGACGTCGATCAGCCTTTCCGGTGGGACGCTGATGCGGGACGGGAATCGTTTCTATGCCACAGTGACCAATCTGAGTGCGGGCGCGGCCTACGACGCCCTTATTTTTGAGTTGGAGGTGACGAACATTTCCGATGTTGATGGGGACGGTGTTCCGGATCTGGTGGACAGCGCCATCAGCGGTACGGGTACACCGGTGCTTGTCCCGGGCGAATATGTTCAGTTTCCCTTTGGCCAAGTCCTGGGAATTTCCTCAACCCGTGGGTCCACTTCATACATGGGGGATGTGTTCCTTGATTACTACAATTTGGGCGGCTTTATTTACCAGGCCGACTTGCAGTGGTTTGTGGTGTTCTCAAGCTTCGGATCGAGCCACTTTTTCTACAGCTACACGTTGGGATGGATTTGGACCAGTGAGGTCTTCGGGGGTTGGTACTACAATTACGGTACTGGCCAATGGGGTCAGTTCACCCAATAGGCTAACAAACTCTCTCTTTTCCGGGCGCTTTCCCAGCATGGGGAAGCGCCTTTTTCTTGGGCGGATTCAAGAATGAGCTTTACATCGAAAAGAGGGCCTCTTTGCTCCTTACTTTTCCCATGATTAAAACACGCAAATCCATTGCCAAGAAGTTCAAGGTAACCGGTACCGGAAAGGTGCTCCGCCGGACGGCCGGAAAGCGCCACTTTCTGCGCAACAAGACGGTGAAGCAAAAGCGTCGTATGGGCCAGGACAAGTCCTGTTCCGCTGGCGTTACCCGTTTTGTCAAGATCGGTTGCCCGAACTTATTCTAATGACACCAACGCGGCCGACCGGGTGACAACTGGCGACCTGGCGGCCCTTTAAGAAGAAAGAAAGAACATGCCTAAAGCACAAAACATTGCCGCATCCCGGAAGCGACGCAAGCGCGCCTTGAATTCCGCCAAGGGATACTTTGGAAACGCAAGCCGGCTGTACCGGTACGCCAAGCAGGCGAACGATCGCGCGGGGGTTTTTGCCTACCGTGACCGCCGGGCCAAGAAGCGCGAATTCCGCAAACTCTGGATTGTCCGGATCAACGCTGCCTGCCGCGAGCACGGCTTGGCTTACAGCCGTTTCATGGCGGGCCTTGCCAAATGCGGAATCGAGTTGGATCGGAAAGCCCTGTCCGAGCTGGCGATCCATGACGCGGTGGCTTTTCAAGCGCTCATCGAAAAGGCGCGCGCCGCGGTTGCGACAGCCTGATTGAGGGCGAATTCCCTCCTCGGGACGTTTGACTTTACGATTCCGCTTCCGGGGTTCCCCGAAAGCGGAATTTTTTTTGACAGTTTTCAGAATATGGGCCGCTGAGAGCGGGCGGGCGGCATTTCGGTCTTGGACGAGGAGAGTCGGACCGCCGGGCCTGACACGGCAACAAAGAGGACTCAATGACATGGAAGAACAATTAAAGCAGATCGTGGCCTCGGCACAGACAGCCTTGGAATCGGTGACCAGTCTCGCTGATTTTGAGCAGGTAAAGGCCCGTTTCAGTGGTCCGAATGGCCAATTCACGGCCCTGAGCAAAGGGCTGGCGCAATTGCCGGTGGAGGAGCGTCCGAGTGCCGGGAAGTTGATCAACGTATACAAGCAGCAACTGCAGCAACTGTGGCAAGCGGCGCATGAGCGACTAGAGGCAGAAGCGCTTGCCCGGCAGGTCGGCCCACCGGTGGACGTCACCTTGCCGGGGGGCCGAGTTCCGGCGGGCTCGCGACATTTACTCACGCAGGTCCGCGAGGAGATTGTGGGCGTGTTGCGGAAGATCGGGTTTGTGGTGGCGGACGGGCCTGAAGTGGAGACCGAGTACACCTGTTTTGACGCATTGAACACGCCCGCCGAACACCCCGCCCGCGATTTGCAGGACACTTATTATCTGGCGTGTCAGGACGAGTTTGGGAACGTTTCCCGCCGCGGACAGGAGCGTTACTTGTTGCGTACCCATACCTCTAGCGTGCAGATCCGAACGATGTTGAAGGAACACCCACCGATCCGCATCATTGCCCCTGGGAGGTGTTTCCGGCGTGACACGGCGGATGCCACGCATTCGGCCAATTTTCACCAGATTGAGGCCTTGTATGTGGACAAGGGAGTGACGGTCCGCGATCTCAAGGCCGATCTCGATTACCTCTTTCGTTCCCTCCTTGGAGCGGATGCGGTGACCCGCTTCCGGCCGCATTACTTCAGTTACACTGAGCCCAGTTTCGAGGTGGATTTGAAAGCCCGTCACCTGGGCAAGGTTGGCAGTGAATGGATGGAGATCATGGGCTGTGGCATGGTTGATCCAGCGGTTTTCGAAGAGGTTGGATACGACCCTGAAGTCTGGAGCGGCTATGCGTTTGGCCTTGGGATCGAGCGGATTGCAATGACCCTCTACGGGGTGGATGACATCCGGTATCTCTATCAAAACGATATCCGTCTGTTGCGTCAGTTTGGTGGGGCGGGACCCTGTTGAGAAAGGACTTAAGCGATGAAGATCAGTTTGGAATGGTTGCAGAGTTACGTCGACCTGCAGGAGTTGACGATCGAGGAGATCAGCCACGGGCTGACGATGGTCGGGTTTGAGGTGGAGGGAATCGAGCGGTTTGGCTTGCCGACGCTGCCTCATGTCGTGGTGGGCGAGGTGCTCGCCTACGGTCAGCATCCCAACGCGGATCGCCTATCCCTGTGTGACGTGGATGTGGGGGATGGGGTGATCCGCAAAATCGTTTGCGGGGCGAAGAATTTCCGCCAAAACGACCGGGTCATCGTGGCCTTGCCGGGAGCGGTGCTACCGGGAGACTTCAAGATCAAGGAGAGCAAGTTGCGTGGGGTGCTGTCGCAAGGGATGCTGTGTTCCGAGCGCGAGTTGGGGATAGGGGACGATCACGCTGGAATCGCCATATTGCATGAGCGGCCGGCGGTGGGAACGCCTGTGAATACGTTATATCCCGAGCCTGATACCATTTTCGACATTGAAATCACACCAAACCGACCCGATGCCTTGAGCCACATTGGGATAGCGCGCGAGTTGGGGGCCTGGTTCAAGCGCCCCTTGCGATATCCCGAGGTCAAGGCCTCGCCAGTGGAGAGGGTGGGAGACGACCTTGTCCGGAGTGTCCGCTGCGAGAGCCCCGACGCCTGTCCGCATTATCGTGGCTACAATTTGCAGCGAATCGATATCGATGAGAGTCCTGCATGGTTGAAACGGCGCCTAACGGCGATCGGACTCCGGCCCATCAACAACATGGTCGATGTCACGAATTACGTTCTGCACGAGACTGGGCAACCCCTCCATGCCTTTGATGTGGCTAAGATTCGTGGCCGAGAAATCGTGATTCGGCAGGCCCGCGACGGTGAGCAGATCACCACCCTTGACGATAAGAGCCGCGCCCTACGCGGAGAGGACCTGGTGATTGCCGACGAGGAGCGTGCCTTGGTGGTGGCGGGCGTGATGGGCTCGGTAGACGCCGAGGTCGACGCCTCGACGCGGGCCGTTTTTCTCGAATCCGCCTTTTTTGCGCCCGTGGGAATCCGGCGTACCAGCAAATTTCTCGGTTTGTCGACGGACAGTTCGTATCGCTTTGAGCGTGGGGTGGATCCTTGCGGGGCGGAGTATGCGGCTCTGCGGTGCATTGATTTGATGCAGGAATTGACCGGCGCGGTCTGGGTCGGGCCCGTTCTGGTGGCGGGGGAGGTCCCCCTTGCTCGTCGGGAGATTCAAATCCAGCCCGATTGGATTCGCCGCCGAATTGGCTTTGAGATTGAGGATGCGGTGCTGAAGGCGTCCCTTGAGCGATTGGAGATGGAGGTCCGTACCGAGGAGGACACCGATGGAGCGGTTTCTTTCTGGGTGGGGATTCCCAGTTTTCGGGGCGACCTGTATCGCCCGGTGGACCTTGTGGAGGAGGTGATCCGGCTCTATGGATCGGACCGGATTCCGGAGGGAGAGGTCCGGGCCCGCGTCACCCTGCGGGAAGATGATCCGGTCCCTGTCCTGCAGCGCAAGGCCACCGCTTTGCTGGTCGGCAAAGGGTTCAATGAAACCCTTCACTATTCCTTGCGGGAGGAGCAAGAGGCGGCCTTGTGGGTGGATAATGGGGAAAGCCGGCAGTTGGCGCTGGCCAATCCGTTGGCGAGTGATGCGTCGCATTTGCGGCCCAATCTGATTCCGGGGCTTCTCGAATGTCTGAAACTGAACCGGGCCCGTCACAATGAGGTGAGCCGACTCTTCGAATGCGGGAGAATTTTCCGCGAGCATGATGGGAAGATCCATGAGTTTTTCTCGGTGGCTTTTGTGGTGGCGGTGGGCAATGGCGACAAGACGGGAACAAATCCCGACTTCCCGCTCGCCGCGGGGCTTGTCCTTGATTTGCTAAAGCTGTCCGGCCAGACCCTCGGGCATCGCGATTTCAAAGCCCTTGAAAGGGCCGTCTGGCAGTCAGGACAGGCGGGGATGATTGCGTTGCCGCAAGGCGTGTACGCGCAGGCAGGGACAGTGGATTTGGCCTTGAGCCGCCGTTACGACTTGGAGGGCCCGGTTCTGGCCGGTTTCATGGCGATTTTGCCCGAGCTCCTTGCGGCCCAGTCCGAGCGTCCCACTTTCAGGCCATTTAGTCTGTTTCCCCCGGCTATTCGCGATCTGGCCCTGCTTGTGGATCGGGAGGTGCCGTCCGGTGTGGTGGAGACAGAGGTTGAGACCGTGGCCAAACAACTCAGTGCCGAGCATGCCCAGCTCGAGTCGGTCAAGGTGTTCGATATCTATGAAGGCGAAGGGGTTCCGCAGGGCTCCAAGTCCGTTGCCCTTGAGCTAGTCTTCCGGCACATGGAGAGCACCCTCAGCGACAAGGTCGTCAACCAAGTGTTTCAGGAAATTCTGTCCGCCTTGGACGGCCGGCCCGGGATGGCGGTGAGGCGCTAGCAGGGTGGGGTCGGACGGTGTGCAGGCTGGGCCTCTTCGAGGCTGGCGGCGGTCCTTCCTGACACAGAGCGTCGAAATGGCTTGCCTGTTTCCGAGGTGTGGGCGTTTTTTGCTGCATGAAATTGACCTTCACACAGCGAGTGGCGCTTGTCACCGGGGCCGGTCGGGGGATTGGCAAAGAGATCGCTCTATACCTTGCGCAGGAGGGGGTGCACGTGATCTGCGTCAGCCAGAGCGCGGCATCCTGCGGGGCAGTGTCGGAAGCAATCCTGGCCGCTGGAGGGTCAGCTGAGTCCCATGCCGTGGATGTCAGTGACGCTGCTGCGGTTCAGTCCCTTGCGGAGCAATTGCTGAAAGCGCATGGTACGGTGGACATCCTTGTGAACAATGCTGGCATCACCCGCGATACCCTCCTGATGCGAATGAAGGACGAGGAGTGGGACGCGGTGTTGCGGACCAATCTGAACAGTTGCTTTTACTGGGCGCGGGCGTTGATGCCAGCGATGGCGCGGAAGCGGTGGGGTCGAGTGATCAACATCAGTTCGGTGATTGGACTTATGGGAAATGCCGGGCAAGTCAATTACGCGGCAGCGAAGGCCGGCATGATCGGGCTCTCCAAATCGCTGGCGCGGGAGTTTGCGAAGCGGCAGCTGACCGTGAACACAGTGGCGCCTGGTTTTATTCAGACTGACATGACCAGCGGGTTGGGGGAAGAGGTGACGGAGGCCGTTCTCCAGCAAATACCCCTGAAGCGGCTGGGCGAGGCCAAGGACATCGCGGCAATGGTGACTTTTCTCGCCTCGGAGGAGGCCGGCTATATCACGGGCCAGACTTTTACCGTTGACGGCGGAATGGTGATGTGACCTCTAGATGTGTTTCTTTAAATCATTTACACTCGTACAAACATGGAAAATCAAAGCATCGAAGATCGCGTCAAAGACATCATCTGTCAGCAGCTCAACCGGAATCCGGAGGAGATCACGCCGGAGGCCTCTTTTATTGAGGACCTCGGGGCGGATTCCCTAGACTTGGTGGAGTTGATCATGGCGTTCGAAGAAGAGTTCGCCGACGAAATTGATGGCGAGATTCCGGAATCAGAGTCGGAAAAGCTGCAGACCGTTGGTGCGGTCATCAGCTACATCAAAGACAAGGCGGGCTCCTAAGCGGTCCAGTATTGATGATACGTTGAAAAGGCCTTCCGGGGCCTTTTCTTTTATCGAGGCGAAAAATGGAAAAGACACGAGTCGTGGTCACCGGAATGGGAGCGGTGACGCCGCTTGGCAACACCGTGGAGGCCTATTGGGAGGGCTTGATAGCGGGACACAGTGGGTTGGGCCCTGTCACGGCTTTTGATCCCACCGACTATCCGTGCAAGGTCGGAGGCGAGGTGAAGGGCTTTGAGCCATCCGAGTGGATGGATGCCAAGGATGCCAAGCGCAACGACCGCTTTACGCAGTTTGCTATTGCCGCGAGCAAGATGGCCATGGCCGGAGCCAGGCTGAAGGCTGCCGATCTTGCGGATCCGTATCGGTTTGGCTGTATTGTGGGATCTGGAATCGGTGGGCTGGACACGATCGAGAAGCAGACGTTTCGGTTGTGGGAAAGCGGGCCGAGGCGGGTTTCCCCTTTCATGATTCCCATGCTGATCAGTAACATGGCCAGCGGGGTGGTAGGCATTGAGGTGGGGGCCAAAGGTCCCAATTACGGAATTGTCAGCGCCTGCGCCACCGCCAGCCACGCCATTGGCGATTGCCTGCGCATTCTGCGGGCAGGGGAGGCGGATGTCATGCTGGCAGGCGGCGCGGAGGCCAGCATCACGCGAGTCGGTTATGCCGGTTTCTGCAACATGAAGGCCATGGGCACGGCCTTCAATGATCAACCCGAGCGAGCCAGTCGTCCCTTCGACGCCCGTCGCGATGGATTTATCATGGGGGAAGGTGCAGGGGTCCTTGTCCTCGAGACGCTGGAGCACGCCTTGGGCCGCGGCGCGACGATTCTGGCGGAGGTGGCTGGGCATGCCGCGACGTGTGACGCCTACCATATCACATCGCCTGATCCCGCGGGAGAAGGCCTGCAACGCTGCATGCTCAACGCCCTGAAGGATGCAGGCTTGGGACCGGCGGAGGTCGACTACATCAATGCTCATGGCACGTCCACGCCCTACAACGACCGGACCGAGAGTGCGGCCATCGCCGCGGTTTTTGCCGATGCATTGGAGCGATTGCCCATCAGTTCGACAAAGTCCATGACCGGGCACTTGCTCGGCGCCGCAGGTGGAATTGAAGCCATCGCGTGTATCCAGAGCATTCGTGAGGGATGGGTTCCACCGACCATCAATTATGAGTTTCCCGATCCCGATTGCCCCTTGAACTACGTTCCCAATGTGGCGATCAAGGTACCGGTGCGGGTGGCGATCAGCAACAACCTTGGATTTGGTGGACACAACGCAACGCTGGTCTTCAAGGCTTATGCCTAGAGAGCGTTGAGGCGCTGTTTCTT
>JBEAQI010000321.1:0-8775 GCA_041163965.1 Verrucomicrobiota bacterium
TCAACTCAGGCGTCAATTCGGCGACGCGCTCATGATACCAAGAGGCGTACGGATTTTTCATGACTCGCCCCAAGACGTCGGCATAGGCGAAGTAGTCCCCTTTGGGCTCCAGCAGGTCATGCGTGTTGTCGGCAAATCCAGCGCTCGCCGAGCCAGGTGGAAACGCGTACAGAAGGAGGTCCGTGTTTTCCGCGTACCATGGGGTGTGGCTGATAAAATCGAAGCCCGTGAGGTCTCGTATCCGCCACGGTATATCAAACAGCATTTCCATGTTCATGCGGAAATAGGAAATGCCCTCCGCCCACCCTCCATCCTCTCCGCCCAGCAGCGGGGCACGCGCCAGAAAAGTCTCGTAACAAAAGGCCAGCCATCGGTCAGCACGGGGGTCCTCGCCATGGAGGGCAATCGCAGTATCAAAAAGGTAATGCAGAATGTGCTGCCAGAAATGCCCGGAGACGGCCTTGATTTCCTGCGCCGTTTTGACATACAACTTGAAAAAGTTGTTCGCTCGCGTGGCCGCCGCCCCCGCAATCCGCGCCTTATCCTGCGGGGTCATGCTCCCCTCACAAGTATCCACCACCAGCGCCATTGAGAGCATGATCCGGCTGTCGGAGAAATTGCTCAAATGGGTCACTCCTTTGGGGTCCCATTCGCTGGCGGCCAGTGCCCATTTCACGGCTGCTTCCGCAAACCGCGCCTCGCCGGTCAGGACATAAGCCTGGCATAGGGGAAGGATGGCATCATAGACCGCCTGACCAATCACTTCCGAGGCATCAAGCCGCAGTTTTCTGGATTCGTCCGCGGTTCGGCCGGTGAGTTCATGTATGCCATCATCCTCGACCGGTATCAGCGTCTCAAGCGCGACCTCCGCGTCACGGATGACGTGTGCGGCTTCTGGCAGCGTTAGAGCCTTCAAACGAAAGGTCTCCCATTCTGGGGCATCGACCAGGAGACGCGGCCGATGGGAGGGAATCGCCTCCAGCAGGCTGGCCGCGGTAGGTGGGTTCCATGGAGCGCTTTCCGATCCGATATTGAATTCGTACGTGTCCGACCATGGGCCCTCTCCGGAACGCACCTGCCAGAACCAACGGCCCGCCTCCAGCACCCGTCCGGGATGAAACAGGGCCCACTCCAACCCGCTTGCCTCCATCGTCCTGTCCGGGGAAAAGGCCTTGTCCATCGACAAGCGTACGGTGTAGGAGCGCTTTTCCGCATTTCCCTTCGGCCAGGTCAACAAGGGTGGGTTTTTTTGCGCGGTTTCGCCACCAGCCGGAGCGGGCCAGAGGCGGTAGGATGGGTGAAGCGCCTGGACTGGAGCCATGATCTCGGTCGGGGTCAGCGGTGCGGCAGACGCCTGCGAAAGGCACCCAAGGGGAGCGATGGCCAAGGTCAGGATAAGGGTGGATCGACTAAATTTCATATTTTAGAGGATTGGCTTAAAATATTCCAAGATTGAGGAGGGCCTCCATGGCCCCGGGAGGGATATCAGGACTGCTTTGGCGGAGTTGCCATGTCCCTTTGTGGGCCTCCAACAAGGTCGCGGTTCCCATGCCGGGCGTCGCCACCTGCTCACCCGCAGGAGTTGTGAGGCCGCCGCTGGAACTGAAATAGACCCCCGAAACCGTGTTCGAGACCAGAATCCGCGCCGCCTTGGATGGGTCCATCTCCGCCTTGACTGTCCATGGGCCTATAGCGATGGAGCCATCTTCCCCTTCGAGGAATTCGTTGAAGGGAAATGGGGCGGCTCCCTCTTTGGGCAGCACCTGGTAAATGGCGAGAAAACGGATCGCCGGTACAGGGACGCTGTGCGCTGCGAAATGCCACGCGTTGTGGGTGTATTCAACAAGGTTGCCATCCGCATCTTCAACCCCGCGCCAATTGTCTGCCTCGACCGGATATTTGTCGGTCACCGACCATTCCGTGGTAGCGGAACTGCGCAGGTGGACCCGGGCCATCCCGAAGGCATTTCCACCGTCGATCTGCCCCTTCTGTGGTTCGATGCGCAGCTCCTTGTAGCTATGAAGCGCATACGTCCACACGGCTTCCTCCTCTGCCGTCAATTCGTCATAGATGACAACGATATCGGGCCGGAGCATCAGGACATGCCGCCGGAAGGACCGCAAGCCGGAGTCCGTGTCCTCCTCAACGCTGGAATAGGCGTTGGAGGCATTTCCAAGGGCGTAGCTCAGGTGCTCCCCTGTCAGAAAATTCTCAATCCAGGCATAGGCGTCGGTTGTGTAGGGTTGGCCTTCACCGTTAATCAGGATCCCATTGTGACTCTGGGTGTGTTTGTAGTAGAGTTGTCTATGCGGCGCGCTCATCGCCACTTTGTAGCCGGTATGATAAAACAGCCGGTCGCCCCCGTATACCATATTGAACGTATTCTGATCGGCCAGCATATGACTGTAGGCTCCAAATGGACTGGCCCGCATGGCTACAAAGAGGTTGTCCCGCACCGGTTTGTCCAATGAGTGGGAATGCATGTTAACCAGCCCCACGCCCTTGAAGGCACGGGCCATCGGCAAGGCCTCCGGGGACACGGGCTCCGGCGCTGGAATGAAATTGAGGTAGCGTAGTCGGGCCCAGCGTAACATAGCGGTTTCCTCGAGGCGCACCGGTCCGGTGCTCTCCTCAATGTAATCAGCCCGCCAATAATCCTGATAATGAGGCGTCAGGTCGCTCGTCACCCGCATGATCTCATCGCGGTACCACGCGGCATAGGGATTACCCGTGATGCGGCTCAGAGCATCCGCGTAGGCGAGATAGTCTCCCCGTGGCTCGGGCAGGTCATGGGCGTTGTCCGCAAATCCGTTTCCAGCTGAACCGGGGCGAAAGCCGTAGAGGAAATAATTGACGTTTTCGGCGTACCAAGGGGTGTGCTTAAAAAAATCAAATCCGGTGTAGTCGCGTAGGCGAAAGGGAATATCGATCAAGGTCTCGAAGTTCATCCTAAAATAGGCCAGCCCGTGCACCCACCCACCATCCTGGCCTCCAAGCACCGGCGCGCGGGCAATAAAGAGCTCATACAAATATGACAGCCATTTGCCGGCTTCCGGATGCGCCCCGTGCAGCGCGATCGCCGTATCGAAGAAATAATGCAGGATGTGCTGCCAGACATGGTTGGAGAGCACCACTGCTTCGCGTGCGTTCACGTAGCTCTTGAAAAAATTTTCCGCGCGAGCCGCCGTTGCTTCGACCAATTGGCGACTTTGGGCGGGCGTGAGGTGCTCTTGAAGGGTGTCGTACACGGTCGCCATCGCGAGCATGATCCGCCCGTCCCCGAAATCATTTATTTGGGTCACCCCATCCGGATCCCATGAGGCCCCTTCCATCGCCCACTTGATAGCCTCCATGGCATAGCGGCGGTCACCGGTCAGGACGTATGCGCGGCATAGGGGCAACACCCCCGCATACAAGGTGGTCCCGATCTCCTTGGAAGCGTCCTTGCGCAATTTGTCAGTTTTTTGCGGGGTCTCTCCAACGATCTTCAGAATGTCGTTTTTTTCGGATGGAATCTGTCGCGAAAAGACTGGCTCTGCGGCCTCAAGGATGGCCCGCTTTTCCTCGGTTCCGACGGCCCGCTGTTGGAATGCCGGCCAATCGGGGCCATCCACCAGAAGCCGAGGCCGATGGAGAGGAACAGCGGCCACCACCTCGGCCGCGGAAGGGGGATTCCAAGCCGCGGAGTCCGCCGATACAACAAACTGATACGCGGGAGACCACTCCTTGCCGCTCTCGCGTACCTGCCAGTACCAAGAACCGGGTTCGAGTACTCGGCTCGGGGTGTGGACGGCCCAGGGCAGATGGGCGACAACATAGCTCCGCTCTTCCGGAAAAGCCGGATCGCGGGAAAGTCGGATATCGTAGGTGCGGCCCTTACCGGCAACCGGGACCCACCGCAGGGAGGGTGGGTTGCGCCAAACCGTCTCCCCATTGGCGGGAGACGCCCACATGCGCTGCTTTGGATGCACGACCGGCAGAGACGTCATCGCTTTCATCAGCTCCGGCTGGGGGAGCAACTCCCGCACCACGAGATTGCGGTACCGGAAACGCGTCCATTGCATCTGGCGGAAACCAAACTTCCCGCCACCATAGGCCGGACGCCCATCGGTTTCACCGGTATCCGTCCAATCGATTATCTTCCGGTCATCAATATAGAACCGAATCCGCGCCTTCTCCTTCACAAGTTTCACGGTGTGAATATCCGCGGAGCTGGCCGGAATGCCCTCTGCGCCTTCTTGCACCAACCTGAAGGTGTTGTTCTTTCGCAGATTCGCCCGCCCACGGTCAGGCTTCTTGGGCGTGTTGGCGTAATACGAAATATGATAGCTGTTCAGGCGGTCCTTGATGTACCACCTGAAATCTCCATCCCGCTCCGGCAGGGACGGATCAAAGATGTCCTCCCCTCCATCTCCATGGGCCGCAAAGAACACGATACAAAGGCCACCGTCAGGGTTACGGTTTTGCACCTGCCATTCCGCGACAAAGGCCTCTGGCAGATCACGGGAGCACCACAAGACGTGGTGAAAGGCTTCGTCCGGGGAATAGACCTCCATCCATCCATCCTTGAAGGCAAGCTCTCCGGGGCCCTCCATTACCCAATCATCCACGTCTTCCGGTGAGCCAAGATTATTCTGGTAAATCAGCCGGCCCGCCTGTGGCAGGTCTGTTTCCTGGGCCACCAACGGTGCCACCACCACTAGCGAAAATAGAACAAACGATGCTTTCATAATTTTCGTAATAGAGATTTTAATCGGTGAGCGAAGGGGGCGCCTGGTGGGGCGCAGCCCCCCAGTCGCGATTGGGTTGGTTGGTGAGCGTCAGTTGGAGCACTCCGCCACCCACCAACTCGCGATGAAAAAACCACGGTTGCTCCAGAGGGGTGCCGTTGAGGGTCGCGCTCTGAATGTAGCGATGCCCTTCAATGTTGTCCTCACACTCGATGTGAAAAACGCCCCCGGGATAGTATTGCGGGTGCAGGGCTATGCGGACGCGGTCGAACAGGGGACTTGTGATCTCATATACAGGATCCACCGCCGCTCCGCCACGCATCGAAAAGAGACCAATCTTCATCAGGACCGCGAGCGCCCCCATGAGTCCCTGGTCCTCGTCACCACTGTAGCCATAATACGGCGACACCCCGCTGTAGACCTCCTCCACGACCTCTCTTGACCAGTACTGCGTCAGCCATGGGGAGGCAAAATGGTTGAACAACATCGCTGTCTGCATGGAGGGCTGGTTTCCATAGTTGATGGTGACGCGGCGGTTGAGGGCGGTCTTCTCCTTGTCGTGAGATTTGCTCGAGACAAAGCCGTGGTACTTGGCGACCTCAAAGGATTCATTGAGCTTGTCGGACGCCGCCGCCCGACCCCCCATCAGCCGGGCCAGTCCGGCCGTATCGTGGGGAACATACCAAGTGGCCTGGACGGCATTGCTTTCGACCCACCCGTTATGATAACGCAAAATGTCCAGCGGCTCATGCCAGCTCCCATCCACCTCCCGGTTCCACATCCACCCGAGTTCGGCGTTCCAGAGATTCCTGTAGTTCAGCGCGCGACTTCCATAGAGGGCGGCATCCTCCTCTCGTCCAAGGGCCATCGCGAATTGGGAAAGGGCCCAGTCCTGATAGGCGTATTCCAGTGTCTGCCCGGACCCGTCTTTGTGGAAGGCCTCCGTCAGGTGGCCATCAGGATTCGGATAGGGAACATATCCTTTCTCCACGTAAAACCGCATTCCTCCCCCGACCGCGGTGGTATGCTCATACCCGGCACGCGCCATCATCCCCTCGATGGAATGGTTTTTCTTCAGGCCCTCGTAGGCGGCTTCGACATCGAAGTTACGCAACCCTTTCATGTAGGCAGCGACAATGAAAGGGGTCGAACTGGCCCCCGTCATGACATAGGTGTAGTTGCCCCCGGAAGGGCCACGGGGAATGAGACCGCCATCCTTATACATCTGGACGAGGGAGTTCACAAAGGCCTCCGCGATCTCGGGATAAACGAGCTGCCAAAGCGTCTGGATCGTCCACTGGGCGCCCCAGAAACTGTCGGAATTGTACATCGCAAAAGCAGGTTGCCCGCCCGTGTTCAGGGGCACTTGGCGAACACGCTGGACCCCGCTTGTCCAATCGCTGTACTGCCCATCAACGTCACTGACGATCCGTCGGCCAAGAAGCGCATGCCAGAGGTCGGTGTAAAAGCGGCGGCGTTGATCAAGGGTTCCCCCCTCCACCTCGATCCGAGAGAGAAGCTCATCCCATTCGCGTTTGGAATCCTCCACCACGCTCTCGAATGACCAATGCGGCAGCTCCGCGGCAAGATTTCGCCGGGCCTGCTCAACACTGACATAAGAAATCGCCACCTTCATCTGGCAGACTGGGTTTGCGTTGCTGGCAAACTGGAAATACACCCCGATGTCTTCGCCCTCTATGGCCTGCACCTCGCCGATCAAGCGGCCTGCTCGCCATCCCATGACCGCTTCTGCATCGCGGTCCAATTGAGCCACGAAATGGACCCGCACCGGTGTGGGTCGCCTCAAGGTGGGTATCATCTCAACGACACCCTCCAATTCCCGGGAACTGACCACCTGAACCCGCGCCGGCCCGGTATCGCCCGGGCCCAGATAGGTCGCGAAATCAAACAGTATCTGGCAAGCGTCCGACTCAGGGAAGGTGTACCGATGGAAACCGACACGGGTTGTGGAAGTGAGTTCAACACTGATGTCACCATCCTCCAAATACACCTGGTGGTAGCCCACCTCCACCGTTTCACGGTCGTGGCTGTAACGGGACCCGTAGGTGTCGGAACCGAGATGGCCCTTGAATTCGCCGATGGTGGGAAAGACGGGAATGCCGGAGAGTTGCCACCCATGAATGTGGCTAAAAGCGCGAATCCGGTCCTCCTTGTACCGGTACCCGGAGTTCCAAGCCCCCTCCGTCACCATGTCAGGACTAAGATTGACCATGCCAAAGGGACGACTCGCGGAATTGAAGAAAAACCAGCGGGAATTTGCGGAGTCCACCAAGGGCTCCACAAGGTCAACCGCACGAGCGCCGGACAACACGGACGAAAGCGTCACCCCTAAAGAGATAAACAGTGTGACAAATCTGACCAGTGGACTGAATGAGCGTTTCATAAGGCCTTCCTAACGAAGTTCCTGAAGGATGGATTCAAATTGGCGGATGCGAACCAAGGCTGTAGGGGAAAGGGCCGCGGACTCCAGCGGAACCGTCTCCAGCGGATCCTCCGCAACATTGAAGACCGTACCATCCGCGTACAGTTTCCACTCGCGATCGAACACAAAACGAGACAACGGAAAGTCGGGTTTGCCGGAATCGTAGTGGCAAAAAATCCAGTCACGATTCATTCCTGGAGTTCCGCGCAAGTCCGCAAAAAAACTAATCCCGTCGGTCTGAAAGGACGGGTGCAGGGGGCTTCCCGCCGCTTCCACAAGGGTCGGCAGGATATCGGTAAAGTCGAGAAGGCGGTCACTGACACCTGGGGCCACAAAGCCAGGCCCCCAGACAACAAAAGGCACATGCGTCGCGAGAAGGTTGGTGTGACCCTTCTGGCCCATCACCCTTCCGGATCCAGTGGGCACTTCAATCTCGCCACTGGTCCCATTGTCCGTGGTGAACATAACAAGGGTCCTTTCGGCAAGCCCCTCCGTTTGCAAAAAGGTTAGGATTTCCGCTACAAGGGCATCCATATAGCCGACTTGCTCCGCGAAAAAACGGGGATCGGAGGAGGCTCTCTCTTCACCGAGAACACGCTCATACGGCGCACTTCCAGGAACTGGAACATTGGGCCGGTGGGGCAGCACCATCGGGTAATACACAAAAAAGGGGCCCTCCCGGTGCTTCTGTACAAATGCCTTCAGATGATCTGTGAATAACCGGGGCCCATACTCCCCAGAGTGATGCTTTTCCTCCACCGTATTGCGAATGAGACGGGGATTGTGGTATCGCTCATGGTACCCGGAAAAGCCAAGTTGCCACAGGCAGTAATCATCAAACCCAAAGGCATAAGGGGCATAGGCGTCGCCTCCAAGTTGCCACTTTCCGACGATGCAGGTCTCATACCCGGCCGCCTTCAGCAGGTGTGCGAAGGTGGTCTCCCCGGGTCGCAATTCCCCGAATTTCGTGTAGTTGCGAAATCCGTACTTTCCCGTCATTATCTGGACCCGGGTGGGCGTGCACAGGGGCGTGGAATGGGCAAAGGAGAAGCTCAGGCCATCGGCCGCCATCTTGTCAATGCCCGGTGTCGCAACCTCGGCAAACGCGCGCGTCCCAAGGTCGTCCGCCATGATGAGAATGATATTGGGCGGAGCCAGGCGCTCGCCTTCCACCAGTGGGTCAGCCTCCGACCGCCCCGCTGTGGATACGATGAAGCCCGCCAGAAGAACTGCCATCCATGAAAACGGCCTCATTCTGGATATCCCTTCGCGACAAGGCTCTGCCAGGCGGTGAACAATTCCGTCAAACTCAATTCCCGTTGGGGATGGTCCGTCCTCAAATCCTGGGTCTCGAATGGATCGCGCTCCATGTCGTGCAGGGTCGGAAAACCGTCCTTGGAAACCAGCTTCCACTTCCCATCACGCACCGCCCATCCGGACGCCCACTCCCAGTAAAGGACGCGCTCTGGTCTTAAGGAGGGATTCTCCACAAGCGGCATCAGGCTCACTCCCGCCAGGGGCCAGAGCGGTTCGCCACGCCAATGCGTGGGATAGGAATAAGCGGTCAGATCCACCATCGTCGCCATGATATCCACAAAATGG
>JBEAQI010000322.1:0-6232 GCA_041163965.1 Verrucomicrobiota bacterium
CAGCCTTCAGATTCTCCAGATCGGATTTGAGATCACCGGTTCCTTTGACGGTACCGCCATGGACACCGGGACTATCTACTTCGAGAACCTCGAAGGGTACATTCAAGGTGAGAGCGTCACCTGGGCTGGGTACGAGGTCGACAGCCTCGGCTGGATCAATACAGGTAACTGGATGGGCTACCTGAACGTCACTTCCGATCCTTGGATCTGGGTGAACTCGCTCGGCAAATACATCTACCTGCCGGAAGGCAATGTGTCGACCTCCGGCGCATGGGTCTACGTGATGGGTAACTGATTGTTTTTCCTTAAGGCGGTCAGTCGGTCCATACTCACACTCCGACTGGCCGCCTTTTCTTTTTCCAAATCCCCTGCTGACAACCAATACGGCTATGAATCACCTGAAATCCTCCAAAACATCTCTCTCTTGGATGCTCTGCGCCCTTGCCATGCTTCCGGTCTCCCTTCCCGGTCAGGAATCGGAGACCGATGAAGCGGTCTTTGAATTGTCTCCCTTTGAGGTAGAGACCTCTGGAGACAAGGGCTACTATGCCTCGAATGCAATTTCGGGGTCGCGCATCAATGTTCCCATCCAAGACATGCCGCTGACCATCGAAGTCGTGACCTCGGAGTTCATCTCGGATACAGGGGCCACCGACCTGCGGGAATCGCTTCGCTACAGTTCAGGCATCCTCCTGAACTCGCAAAACGACGCTTACGGGACCTTCGACAATTTCGGCAACGTCAATAATCCGGAAGGAGCCACCGGCGATAAAAGCGACTCAGCTTTTAAAATCCGGGGATTCGTCGTGGAAAACACGCTGCGTAACGGCTTTCGTCGCCAGCATGCCACCGATACCGTCAACATTGACCGTATTGAAGTGGTCAGGGGTCCCAGTGCGCTCCTTTATGGCGTCGGAAACTTCGGCGGGGTCGTGAACTACCTGCCCAAACAACCCCTTCCGGAGGCACGACAGGAGCTCACCTTCACCGTCGGCTCGGACGGCATGCGTCGGGCCACCATCGACTCCACCACTCCGCTTCCCATTGAGTCCCTGAGCTATCGGTTGACCATGGCTTACGAGGACCGCGAGGACTGGACCGACCTGTACAATCACAACCACACCTTCATCTCCCCCATCGTGAAGTGGAAACCCTTTAAAAAGACCACTTTTGTGGTGGACTTTGAATACGGCGAGGCGGAGGACAACGCCATCAGCTTCAAGAGCGTTCGCACTCCCACCCTGGAGGGGATTCCGATCTTCCAGACCGACCGGTTGGAAACCTACGGATTTCTCGAATTTGACGGCAAAAACCCGCGCACCTTTCGCTGGTCAGGTCCGGACACCTACCTGAAGACGGAATCCATGAACGTCAACGCGCAGTGGCAGCAGGAAATCACGAGCAACCTGAATTTCATGGTGGGCTACAATTACTCGGATGTCACCTTTGAATCTCGCGACGTGTTTGGTGGCATTACCCTCAACAGCAGCAGTGCCCGCGCCCGCCCATACTACGCCACGATTCAGGCCCGGCAGATTATCGACGGCCGCTCCACCGACGTTCTCATCCCCGTTGAAAACGCTGTTCTGCAATACAACTGGGGCGGCAACCTGGAGCTCAATGAATGGCACCAGGCGCGCGTGGAAATCAACTACTCGAACCGGTTCTTCCGAAACAGCCCATGGCTGAACACGGAGGTGAATCTGCTCATTGGATACTCCTTCGAGCAGCTGGATCGGTCGAACCAGACCAGCGCCACCGATGAGTCGCCCGATGGCAACGATTTCATGTACAAGAACCCCACCGACAGCAGCTACATCCGCTTTGCCACTCAAGCTGATGGATCGGAAAGTCTGCCCCTGAACCCCTACTCCATCGGAGGCAATGTCTCGGAAAACGAGGGCACCTACCTCGTCTACTCGGGCCGCTTTCTCAAGGACCGTCTCTACGTCGTGGCTGGCTTGCGCGAAGACACCAGCAGCTCCAAGGACGGCTATTTTGGGATTCTCGGCTCCCGCGCGGGCATCTCCACCTTCCCGGATTCGGAAGTGACCAAGCGGACCTCGCAGTATGGAATAAGCTATGAAGTGCTGGACGGTCTAACCGTCTATGCCCTCCGTTCAGAGGGCGTGGAGCCAAACTTTGACGGACAGCGTGACGGTGTCGGGCGGGCGCTTGATTCGTCGGTCGCCGACGCCGAGGAATACGGGATCAAGGTCAACCTCTGGGAAGGTCGCGTCGCGGCCAGCATCAGCCAGTTTAAAATCACCCGCGAAGGACTCCCCTTCAGTTACTGGTGGGCACCGGCTCCGGCACGAGGCCAGTTCCGCCGCGCCGACGACATCATTTTCCGTATGGACGACTTTAATCCCACCCTTCCCTCCAAGGCCTCCAACCGCTACCTTCAGGCTGCCGCCGCAGAATGGAGCGCCGCTGTTGATGCAGGGGCCGTTTACCTGAAGGAAAGTGCCGATGGCCGTGCCACCTACACCTACCTGAACGCCTCCACCGCGCAGGGCGCGGCCTTCCTCGACAAGGTCTTTGAAGCCCTGAATCAGGAGTTTGGGCTGCCGCGCGAACAACGCACCGACAATGATCCATGGCCAGGATGGCTCTACAACGGGTTCGACGACCCGGAAGTGAATACCGCCGCGGAAGACTGGTCCTCCGGGGATTTCTTCCAGTCCATCTCGGACGAATCGAAGGGCTTTGAAATTCAGGCCACTCTCACGCCGACCGACAACATGCAATTCGTCATCACGTATTCGCACGTCAAACGGCAGGTCCTGAGCCCCGGCAACTTTGTCAGCTACGATTACGCGGAAGGCAATTGGGATCGCTGGGCAACATGGTACTTCCCGAATTCCAACTGGGGCCTCGCCGGTGTGGATACGGAATTGGTCTATCCTAATGGCCCGGCTCCCGGTATCCCCAGTGAGGACACCGCGGATTGGACCGGTGTCGGCTGGGGCAAGGGCGAAGCGCTCGATGACACGCCTGCCGATGTGGTGTCATGGTGGGCAACCTACCGTTTTAACGATGATTTCCTCAATGGGTTCCAGGTAGGATTCGGCGGCCAATGGGAAAGTGAACGGGAGTACGCCTCGGCTTTCACCACCGCCGGTCAGCGTAAACAAAACGAAACGGGAACCTCCATCAAGGCCTTCACCGATCCTCGGCTCACCGTCAACGCCATGGCCAAGTACAGCTGGTCCCGCGAACGCTACGACGCCTTTGTCCAGCTCAACGTGGACAACGTCCTGGACGACACCGATCAGTATGGCTTCTTCTACGCGCCAGGCCTTTCCTGGAAAATCAATATGGGCCTGACCTTCTGATTGGAGAGGCAAAGCAATCTTCCAAGGCGGAAGGGTCCCGACCCTTCCGCCTTTTTATTGGCCGCGCCGCCAAGTTCCATTGGCATTCTTGGCGCGGCGATCGGCAACCGCGCCCGACCCTTGTCGACTGGAATCAGCCAGTTTGGCGAAAGAGGGCCGCCGTGAGGGGAATATCGGACTTAGACAACGCTTTATCCAACAATAACCCACCGACACGCTGCCTCTAATCGGTCACATAAAAGGGAAAGTTGGCCGTGGCCGCCGTTCGATCCGGACCTCTCAAATAAACATATAAACGATACGGACCGGGCTCCGAAGGACTCTTAAACTCAATAAAATCTTCCCCGCGGACCAGAATCTCCAAGGGCCATACTGGCGCCCTCTCCTCAGCGTCCCCACCCTGCCGCTTGTCGGTGCTCTCCGCCTTCAACACCCACTCGAACTCAACCGGTTCCACGGAATCCATCCGCCCAACACGAGCCCTCACCGGCTCCCCGGCCTCCAGTCTTACACTGGCTTCGGGAAGGGACTCATTCAGGAAGAGCGCCGCAATCCGGGGCGAGCTGGGCTTGCCGCCTTTACCGCCCCAGACCTCTCGAAGGACCTCATATTCCTCTGTGTACCGCCCATCCTCAAGAAAGAGGTTGAACCACGTCGCGGTGGTCTCCTGCTTGTTGCCCCAATAAAAAGCATAGCCGCCCAAGCAGCGTTCTCGATCTGTCGCAATCATCGCCAAACGCTCCGCCCGCAGCCGGGCCTTTTGCGTCGATGTGGGCTCAATCTCCGCCCCCCACTGGGTCTTGGTCACCTCCCATGCGCCGTCCGTTCCCCATTCGGTCACAACATAAGGGCCTGTCCACCCGGCTGCGCGCACCACCGCAGAAACCACCCCCAGCCCTCCATAGCTGTTGATGCCAAGAATGTCGATCGATGGACAACGGGTCATCACTTCTCTAACGGCTTCCACCGGAACATGCGCCAGCACCGTCATGGTCGGATGATGAGGATCAACCCGCTTGGCATGGGCCGCCACCGCCTCGATCACGTCCCAGACCCGACGGTTTGTGTAGTTCAATTCCACCTCGTTGCCGATTCCCCACATCAGGACCGCAGGATGGTCCTTCAACCGGTCAATGCTCTCGCAATGCCGCGCAATCTGCGCCGCCACTGCCTCGGCATCATCGTAATCAAATCCATGCCGCTCATGCTCGATCCAAAGGCCCACGCAAACGCTCAAACCTGAGGCATGCGCAGCATCAAGAAAAGCCTTTTCGGGAGGCCCCCAGGTCCGGATGGAATTGCCCCCAATCGAAGCCAGCTCCTCCAATCGCTCGGTTCCGCCTACGCCACGAATGAAATAGGGTTCGTCAGCGCGAACCAATAGCGTCGTCCCGGAAACACTCACCAATTTCACCGGTATCGGCTCCGCCACTGCTTCAATTCCCCCAAAAACAATCCCCATCATCAGCAAATGCCCAATCCTCATGTGACGCTCCTGTCTTGGATCAGGTTATGCTCCCCGTCCGGGGTGGACACACCGTCTCGCCCTCAATTAGCCGACCCCCGACCAGTATGTGCCGCCGCGGGGCCGCGGGACTGCTCACCCGTCGCAACAGCGACACCACCGTCGAATATCCAATGTCGCGAAAGGGTTGCCGGATCGTCGTCAAGGGCAACTCGCCCGATGGAGGCTCAACCCCATCGAATCCGGTCACCGAAACATCCTCCGGAACGCGTACCCCCGCCGCCCTCAAACCAGCCATCAGAGGATATGCCTGGTGATCCGCCGCACAGACTAACGCCGTCACTCCGCTCCGCACCCACTCGATGGCCCGACTCAGGACCGCCTCGGGCTCAATCTGCCCAACCCGGCGTACATTCACCACACGGGATTCGTCAAAGCTCAGCCCAAGCCGATACAGCCCCTCCACATACGCCCCAAACCGACGCTCCACCCACGGTGTCGCCACCTTGTATCGCCAACTGATGAATGCCACCTCGCGGTGGCCCGCCGATGCCAACCGGTCCATCAATCGGGAAATGCCACGACCCGCGTCCACATCAACGGAATCCACCTCCAAACGCTCGTAATCGTCCAACGCCGTTATCACCGGAAATTTCGCAGATAAATTGGCGACGCTTTCCTGCTGAAAGGGATACAACAAAATGAATCCCAAAATCCCTTCGTTTGACAACTCGGGCAATATCCGACGGGGCCGCGACCCCAAGACAAAGCGCTCGGGATCCTCACGGTGCAGCTTCAGATGCAGCCCCTCCTCCGCCAGTCGATCGCTGATCCCCACCAATACCCGCCGGGTCGTCTCGGACTCATGCGACAACTCAAGTGGCTGCGCCACCAACACCACCACCGTGCGCCCCTTCTCATCCCCAGTACGATGATTCCGCGGCGGAGCATACACATATCCCAACCGACTCGCCAATTGAAACACTTTTGCGCGTGTCTCGGGATTTATCTTGGGATGATTTGTAAAACAACGCGAGACCGTCGTCCTCGAAAGGTTCAAGCGGTCCGCTATGTCTTTCTGATTCATAGAGGTTATGCAGAGTCGACCCGCCGCTTTGTCAATTCATTCAATGGGATATCCTCCCCTGATCCACTCGCTTTCGTGGCCTAATGGCACATGCAGGAGGCCCTCCCACCAACCCCCGCATTATTGCATATTTATGCAAAATTTTATTGCATCCAAATGGTCCCGCTTCCACCGTTTCGACAATGCCGCGGATTAATCAGCAAGCCATCGCCAAGCAGTTGAGGCTCTCACAAACAACCGTTTCACGCTCGCTTGCCAATCATCCCGCGATCAACGCGGAGACCAAGGCGCTGGTTCTTGAAGCGGCCGCCCAGATGGGCTACAGTCAACGCATAAAAAGGA
>JBEAQI010000323.1:0-5890 GCA_041163965.1 Verrucomicrobiota bacterium
TGACCATAAGCGTTTCCTGGAAAAAGCATGGCCGGAACCGGTTTTGAGGTAGTTCTCGAAGTCAAGCGCGCGTTTTTTGTCTGAAAAGGCGGCGGCAAAGACCAATTGGAGGGGTGCGTGCGGTGCGGTGGATGGATTTTCGCGGCGGTTGTGCTGTGCGAGGCGACGGTGGAGATTGGATGTAACCCCGGTGTAGCCGAAGGAGGGGTCGGGTTTGCTTTGCAGGCGGTAGACGTAGTGCCATCTGCTTATTGTATTCATGCCGCCAACCGAACTGAAACCTAGGGACTCCGAAAGAGAGAAATTTACCTGAATTCAGGTGTTGGCCCTCCTGCGCTCCTCGCGAGGCTCGGAGCTTCGGAGGGCATCCTCGCTCTAGCCTCACTTCGAATGGCCGTGCCATCCGAAGCTCGGAGAGCGAAGGATGGCTGCTCGCCGTGATCGGATACACGGCTGTCCAGAAGATTGAGGTGATGGGTTTGAATCAGATCTGGCCCTCCTGCGCTCCTTGCGAGGCTCGGAGCTTCGGAGGGCATCCTCGCTCTAGCCTCACTTCGAATGGCCGTGCCATCCGAAGCTCGGAGAGCGAAGGATGGCTGCTCGGGCAGGATTCGAACCTGCGACCAAGTGGTTAACAGCCACCTGCTCTACCACTGAGCTACCGAGCAACTGACCAGTGGAAGATGCGAAATAAGGGTGGTGGGTTGGGGGATGTCAACGGGTTTTTTGGGGAAAGGTGTTTGTGGGGGTGGTTTGCTTTGAAAAGAGGAGGGAGAGCCAGGCGGCGATGAGGAGGAGACCGCCGATGGGGGTGATGGCGCCGAGGAGGGTCCAGCCCGAGAGGCAAAGGAGGTAGAGGCTACCGGAAAAGACGAGGATGCCGCCGAGGCAGAGGAAATAGGGCAGAGGCCGGGCATCAAACTGCTGTGCGAGGAAGAGAAGCAGGAGGGTGTGGGTAAGGTGATAAACGGTGGCGGTTTCCCATGTGCTGAGGCGGTTGGACAGCAGTAAGTGGTCCTGAAGCGCATGGGCCCCGAAGGCCCCGAGGGCAACGGCGCTGGCCCCAATGAGGGCGGCTAGGCGGAGGGCGCTTTGAGGTGTCATGGGCATGGTGGAGTCGGTAGCGGCATTCAGCGCAGCGCGCAAGCCGATTGACCGGTTACCAGGCCCGATCTCTAGCGTGGTTGTATTGGTGGGATAGACAGATGCTTTAGTTTGACGACCCTCCGGCTGACCAGATGCGGAGGTGTCCATTACCATTTTCCCGTGCCCACTCCCGCAGTTGTGGGATGGCGTGGTCAGGCGGATAGAAGCAGAGCAGCCGCAGCCTGGCCTCGCCAAGGTTTTCCGACTGGAGGGCTTTGGTAAGGGTGCGCAGATCTTGCCACGGCACATCCTGTCCCCCTCCGTTGTCGAGGGACCGTTGAAAATCCCCATCCGAGAGCAGAAATATTTCGTCGATTTGCGGACTCATTTCAAAGGCCGTGTTGAGGACTGCCTCGATCCCGTTTGGGGAGGCGGTGGCCCAGTCTCTAGCGGCGGTGCCATTTGTGCGAAAGGCCGACCGCATCCAATCGCGGGCGGATTCCTTGACCTTTGCGGTGGCGGGAAGCAATTCCGGGCGAAAGGCTTCCCATTTCCGGGTAAACTGGATGATGCCGAAAAGGTGATCGGGACCCAGTTGGTCGATAAAATTGAGGACTTCTTCGCGGAGTTGGCCCATGGGCATATCGGCCCGTTCCAGTTTTGACTTAACAGAGGCCGAGACATCCATGAGCAGGACGATGCGCCGCGCCTGAATCTGCTCCCCGAGAAATTCAACCGGGGCAGGGGGAGGAAGATCGGCGCTCTGGCCCATCGGAACGCCTGCACCTGAGAGCTGAGGCTGGAGCTGTTGTTCAAGGAGCGACCCCATCGCTTCAAGCGAGGGTCCCAGCGCGGGCAGGTTGGACTCCGGTATTGGGTGCAGGGCCTCGGTGAGCTTTTCCATGGAGCGATCGGGGAGGGACTGTTGCAGGCGGTTGAACTGGGCCAGCTGTTGCTGAATGGCCTCCATCCGTTGCCTTTCCTGCCGCGTCTGATCATCCGCCGGAACGGTGTAGCCCGTTTCCTCCGGTCTGACCGGATCCATGACTCCGATCAGGACGGCCATGAGCAAGAGCAGGCCTTGGCCACTGAGGACGAAGGCTGCCATGGCCAGACGCCGTTGCCAGGATCGCATGCCTTAAAAGCCGCCCCAATTCGCTGCTATTCGCAACTTTCCCGTGCCCCTAAATTTTTCCGGAATAAACGCTTGACGCTCTCCGTTCCCACCGTAGCTTTTCGCCCTATTCCCCAAAGGGGTGGTAGTTCAGTTGGTTAGAACGCCGGCCTGTCACGCCGGAGGCCGCGGGTTCAAGTCCCGTCCATCCCGCCACTTTTAGAAAGAGCCCGCAAGTGTAACGACTTGCGGGTTTTTTATTCCCAATGTTGGCGGCGGCTTACACAACACTTTCATCTGGGGAGTTCTTTGCTCCGATAACCGATGGTCTTTTGCAGGGGAGGATTGCGGGTTAATTCTGTCGCAGGATCCCACACGATGCGGATCTTTGGTTATGTCGTGCATCGTTTTGCTTCCAGTTGCCTGGTTCCTTTCGATGGGCCGCAAACTGATTTTCAAGCAGCACAATTTGGGTCACCTTAATCAGTCAGTTTGCTATTGTCCGGAAACCGCCTTTCGCCATGCGGAGGGCGTTTGACCGGTTTCCCTCTGAACGAAGCGAGTGAATACCGCTTGCGAATTGAAGCCGGTCATTTCCCCGATCTGGCTCAATGAGAGGTCTGTTTGCCGCATTAGGGCACTTGCCTGGTGCAGTTGGTAAGTTGCTTTGTAGCGTCGAATGGAAACACCCATTTCCTGCTCGAAGCGTTTCCGCAACTGCCTTTCAGAAAGGCCGGCCCGAACGGCCACATCGGCCAGTGTGGTCCCTTCATGGATCGATTGCATGAGTAGCGACTCGATGCGGGAAATCCATGAATTGCGATGACTGGCAAGGGGCTTGAAGTATGTTGGCGGATGCCGTCTGACAAAATGGAGCAAGAGGAGATCGAGGAGTGTCAGTAGTTCGGCAGCGGAACGATGCTGACTTGACCGCTTCCAGAGTGCGACTATCTGCTCCGTCAGGGTGAGCTCTGTGTCTGTGGGGACCAGAACCCGATGTCCAAGTCCAGATAGGATATCCCCCCCGTCCTCCAATTCAAAGGTAATGAACAGCCAGCGCAGGCTGTTCTCCATCAGGTCCATGTAGTGGTGAAACTGGTATGGAAGAACAATATAGGCATTGCCTTCATTCAGTGGGTGGGGGGTTCCGTCGACACTGATTCTTCCATTGGTTTGCAGGACAAAAAGAAGGACATGGCGATGATGAATACGATTGCCAAAGTTGCGTTGCTGAAGGGACTTCTTGTCAGTTCGCAAGAAGACGATCGCATTGCGGGCGCGCAATCGTCCGGGGGCATCCCAACCAGTGTAGTAATTTCCCGGCTCGGGGAGGGAAACTGGGAAAGCGTTTAGTGACATTGACGGCAGCGGTTGTGCAAAAAAAATCAAAAATATAGCCGATTTGATCAAGAAAAATACTATTCATGCATGCTATCCTTGATAAATGAAGGATGAGCGCGGCCAGCGGGAACGGATAGCGGTTACGATTCATGCTACGGCTGAGGCCGCCTGCCGGGAGACGGCGGATGTGATTGAGTCGATGGTGCGGGAGCGCGCGCAATCCGGTCGTTCTCTGGTTTTGGGATTGGCGACCGGATCGACTCCGGTCAAGCTGTACCGAGAGTTGATACGGCGTCATCGGGAGGCAGGACTCAGTTTTGCGAATGTGATCACCTTCAATCTTGACGAATACCACGGAATTGGGGGCAGCCATCCAGAAAGCTACCGCCGTTTCATGCAGGAACAGTTGTTTGATCATGTGGATATTCAGTTGGAAAACACGCATGTGCCGGATGGGACGGTGGGACGCGAATGCGTTTACGCGGAGTGCGAGCGATATGAGCAACTGATTGTCGAAAACGGTGGCATTGATCTACAGATTCTTGGGATTGGGCGGACCGGTCATATCGGATTCAACGAGCCCGGATCTGCGCCGGAGAGCCGAACGCGTCTTGTGACATTGGACAGTCTTACGCGCCGCGATGCGGCCCGAGATTTTCTTGGGGAGGAGAATGTGCCAAGGCATGCCCTCACAATGGGCATTGGAACCATTCTGGAGGCGCGCAAGATAGTGCTCCTCGCTTGGGGGGAGGCCAAGGCCGAAGTGCTGGCGGAGGCGGTTGAAGGGCCGCAAAAGGAGTGCCTGCCGGCGAGTTTTCTGCAACGGCATGGGGATTGTCATTTCAAGATTGATGCTGCGGCGGCGGCCCGTTTGACGCGTGTCAGGTACCCATGGTTGCTGGGACCGGTAAAGTGGACCCCGGAGATGACGCGGCGCGCAGTCCTTTGGTTGGCCCAGAAGACGGGGAAGGCCTTGCTGAAACTGGTGGATGAGGATTACAGCGAGAATGGCATGGCGGATCTGCTGACGGAGCGCGGTTCTGCCTACGAGTTAAATATTGCGATTTTTAATACCACCCAACACACTATCACTGGCTGGCCTGGCGGAAAGCCCAATGCTGATGATAGTCATCGGCCGGAGCGTGCCCAACCCTATCCAAAGCGAATTCTCATCCTTGCATCCGAACCGATGGAGGATGTCCATTGCATGGGTGGCACACTGCATCGCCTTGCCAATCAGGGGCATATGGTGACGGTGGCTTACATGACATCGGGCAACCTCGCGGTACCGGATACCGATTTGGCCCGCTCAATTGAGTTGCTAAAGGAAGTGGCAACGCTGTGGGAGGCGGAGGAGGCCTTGAATCATGCCGCATCGCTGCATGCCCAGTTTGCGGATCGAGGGGAGTTTGCTGAAGACACCTCCGACATACGCAGGTTGAAAGCCCTTATTCGACGAGGCGAGGCACGCGCCTCGAGCCGTCTGCTGGAGGTGGATACGGCGCAATTGCGGTTTTTGGATCTGCCATTCTACGAGCAGGGCAGATACAGGCGTTTTCGGACCAGTAAAGCCGATTTGGAAAAGGTGATCGACCTTCTTGATTCGATCGAGCCACACCAGATTTTCACCACAGGGCATGGACAGGACCCATTGTCTGTTTCTGCGATTTGCTTTTCACTGCTCTGTCGTGCTTTTGCGGCCTGTGCTCGCGCAGAGTGGTTGGACGCTTGCCGGGTCTGGTTGTATCGAGGGGGTGGGGCGGAATGGGAAGTGCAGGATATGGACATGGCGGTCCCGCTTTCACCTGATGAATTTGAGAACAAGCTGCGTGGGATTTACCAGCACCAGACCCAGCGTAGCCAGTCGCCCATTTTCAACAAGGGCAGCACGGGCAATACCTGGGATCTTGCCCAGAAAATGAATGGAGCGACCGCGCACCTTTATGATGCCCTTGGTCTTGCTGAATACGAGGCGATTGAAGGATTCCGCGAATGGCATATCAGGGAGGAACGACGATGATCTCTCCGTTCACCAGGAGGCAGCCATGTCTGGATCCTGGATTTCTTCCCGCGGTGGTGTGGAACCGGGCGTACACGGACCGGGTGCGCAATGAAAAGCAATCGCGCGAGGCCCGTTTAGTGGTGGAGCGCCCCGATGGCAGTCACTGGTCGCGACGCATTCGATTGCTCCCGGACCGTGAGTGTTACAAAGCTCTGAACTGGACTTACGTGGAGCGCCTTGCAAAGTTTCTCTTATGGACCTGGGGAGGCAATATTCTTCGGGTTGAGGGGGCTCCCGAGGTTTTGGCTGCTTTGCGGCTCGCCTACTCGCCCGGCGGAATTCGTGCC
>JBEAQI010000324.1:0-7835 GCA_041163965.1 Verrucomicrobiota bacterium
CCCATTTGCAGCTCCCGGCCATCGGTCCCCGTTGGGCGTGGATCGGCCTCAATCTGGAAGGGGATTCCGCTCTCCTCGGCGAGGGCGACGAGCCGGTCAAACAGGACTGGGTTGGCATTCGGGCCGCGGGTGATGATGGGGCCCGCTCCCAGCTTGATTTCCCCAAAGCGGCGGTTATCGCACTCCGGGTGGTCCGTGGCGTGTCCCACATCAACGGCAATGGCAAAATCGGCCTTGATCCCACCAGCCACGGCGCGCGCTCCACGGCAGCCGATTTCCTCCTGGCTGGTGGCCACTGAAACGACTGTGGCCTGCAAAGCGTCCCGGTCCCCGGCGAGGCGGCGGAAGGCCTCGCAGACCGCATAGCAGCCGGCTTTGTTGTCAAAGGCGCGGGCAATGCCGATGCTGCCGGTGAGCGGTTCGTAAGCTTGATTATAGACCCCGACGTCACCGATTCGCACGCGCGCAAGGGCGCTTGCCTTGTCCTTGGCCCCGATGTCGATCCAGAGGTTGTGCTTTTGCGGGACTTTTTTGCGCTCCTCTGCATCGAGCAAGTGGATGGCGCGTCGTCCGGTGACTCCCTTGACGATCCCATTACGCGTCAGAATATCGACGCGTCGGCCGGAAACGGTGCTGAGGTCGATCCCGCCGATCGTTTCAAAATAGAGGTAACCGTTCTTGTCGACGTAGGTGATGAGGAGGCCCAGTTCATCCATGTGGCCGGTCATCATGAGGACGGGTCCATCCTGTACGCCATTGAGCCGAGCGAGCCGGTTACCGACTGCGTCCTTGCGGTATTCATCGGCGGTGGGGGCGACATAGGCATCGACCACGGCCTGAGCCTCGGCCTCGTATCCGGAGGGCGAACGCGCCTCCAAGAGTTCCTTCAAAAAGGGGGGAATCATGACCTCAGTTTGCATAGATCAATGGGAATCGCCCTTGCCGTTTGGTCAAAGCAAAATCCTGATTTTTGCGGTGTGGACGCTGATGAAGGCAACAATTTCGCAAAGGGGTGATTTTGAACTGGTCGGGTCGTGGCACCGATGGCACCAATGAAGGCTTATGATAGTGTATCCTGCGATTGACTTAAAAGGAGGACGCGTGGTCCGGCTGCTGCAGGGCCGGGCCGATGCCGAGACGGTCTACGAGACCGACCCGGTCGTGCCGGCGCGCCAGTTTCGCGCTGCGGGCGCCGATTGGGTACATGTGGTGGACCTAGACGGTGCTTTCACGGGCCAGCAGTCCAACCGGGAGGCGGTGGAGGCCATTCTTGGTCAAGGGCTTCGAGTAGAGCTGGGAGGCGGCATCCGTGGTCATGACGCGATTGAATTCTGGCTGGGTCTTGGGGTGGAGCGGGTCGTGATCGGGACCCGTGCGGCCACCGAGCCCGACTTCCTCCGCGAGTGCTTGGAGCGCTTTCCCAGTGAAACCATCGCCGTTGGCATTGATGCCCGGGACGGCAAAGTGGCCGTCAAGGGCTGGGTCGAAACCCTCGACCTCGATGCCATGGACTTTGCCCGGGAGGTTGAGGAGATCGGCATCCGCACGGTCATTTACACCGATATCAGCCGCGATGGCATGTTGGGAGGCCCAAATTTTGCGGCGCAGGAGACAATGTTGCGCGAGCTCAGCATTGATGTCATCGCCTCTGGAGGGGTGTCCTGTCGGGCCGATGTGGAGCGCTTTCGCGCTATGGCGCTCGCCCACGACAACCTCAACGGCGTGATCACAGGAAAGGCTTTGTATGATGGACGCCTTGCCTTGGACGGTCTCTGGACTCAGGCCTAGGCTTTCGGGCATCCTACAGAACTACGATACGGCCTTGCTAACCGCGCCAAGCTGCTCAAAGTGAGTGGAATGAGTGATCCCCGATATGCAGTCCTGGCAAAAAACCTTGTGAGTTATTCCGTATCCGTCGCCAAGGGCGAGCGGGTCCTGATCGACGCTTATGATGTTCCAGAGGCGATGGTGGTGGCCCTGATGCGGGCGGTGCGTGACCGCAAGGGTATTCCTTATGTGACGCTCAACAATGCCCGTATCAACCGCGAGTTTTTCCTTGGAGCGACGGATGATCAGATGGCCTTTCATGCCAAGAATGAGCTGGCTCGGATGAAGGGAATTGACGCCTACATTGCGCTGCGCGGGGCCAACAATATCTTCGAGTATTCTGATGTGCCGAGCAGCCGCATGAAGGTGGCGATGCAGCATATGAGGGCGGTGCAGAACGAGCGCGTCAACAACACCAAATGGGTGGTGCTCCGGTGGCCATCGGCGGCCATGGCGCAGCAGTCCCTGACCAGCACCGAGGCCTTCGAGGACTTTTACTTCCAGGTCTGCTGCATGGATTACCGGCGTATGTTGCCCGGTCAGCGGGCGCTCAAGCGGCTGATGGATGCCACAGACCGCGTTGAAATCAAGGGCCCCGGTACGGATCTGAGCTTTTCCATCAAGGGCCTCAAGGCGATCGAGTGTGCGGGTCTGCGCAATATTCCGGATGGTGAGGTTTACACGGCTCCGGTGAAGAACAGTGTGGAGGGCTACCTGACGTACAACGTCCCTTCGGTTTACCAAGGCGTGTCTTTCGACAATGTGCGGCTCGAATTCGAGCAGGGAAAAATCGTCAAGGCCACCTGTGCCGGGCAAAACCGCAAGCTCAAGGCGATCTTGGACAGCGATCCCGGTGCTCGCTACATTGGCGAGTTTGCGATTGGGTTTAACCCGTACATCATCGAGCCGATGCGGGACATTCTTTTCGATGAGAAGATCGCGGGCAGCTTCCACTTTACGCCGGGTCAGGCCTATGAGGGCGAAGCTGACAACGGAAACCGTTCCCAGGTGCACTGGGACATGGTCTCCATTCAGCGTCCCGAGTACGGTGGCGGGGAGATTTACTTCGATGGGAAGCTGGTGCGCAAGGACGGGATTTTTATTCCCAAGTCGCTGCACAAGTTGAATCCCGATTACCTGAAGCAGCCCTGATCAAGTCCCGTGGAGCATACACGGTCCACAGTCGATTTCATTGCCCGTCTTCCGAAGACCGAGACCCATCTTCACATCGAGGGGGCCCTGCCGTGGGAATTACTGCGCGGAATTGAGCCCCTGCGCTTCCCGGAGCCTCCCACTTCGTGGGAGAGCTCCTATCGGTTTCCCGATTTTGCGGCCTTTGAGCGAGATTTGCTGCACATGGCCTCCTTCTGGTTCACGAGTCCGGAGCGGTATCATGAAGCGGCGACGGTGCTGTTCAAGCGCCTCCATGAGGAGCACACTGTCCGCTATGTGGAGACCAGCTTCGCGTCGGGGGTGATGGAGCACCATGGCTTGGACGGGGCGGCGGTGGCGGAGGCGATCAAGAGCGCGGCCCCTCCCGGGTTGCCGGTACGCGTCTACATGGGTATCCACCACAACGGTTACACGGAGCGCAGTGAGCGCTTTATCGAAGCCTCTTTGAAGTGGGCGCATCTTGACGGGTTGGACTTGCATGGGACCGAGACCCTGCCACTGGAGCCGTGGACCCCGGATCTCTGGCGCCGCGCCCGCGATGCCGGCAAGCTGACCAAGGCCCATGCCGGAGAATTTGCGGGGCCCGAGTTTGTCTGGCAGGTGGTGGAGGAGTTGGGGGTGACCCGTATCCAGCACGGAGTGCGGGCGGCCGAGTCGGCAACCCTGCTGGAGCGCTTGCGCGACCGCGAGGTGGTGTTTGACATGTGCCCGATCAGCAACCTCAAACTCGGCGTGGTTGATTGCCTCTCAGCGCATCCGATCCGACGATTGCATGAGGCTGGATTCCGGTGCACGGTCAGCACGGACGATCCCTTGTCATTTGGAAACACGATTCTCGACGAATACCGCGTCTTGCATGAGGAACTCCGCTTCAGCCATCGCGAGTTGGCGGCGATCGCGGCCAACGGATTTCGTGTGGCGGGTGCGGACGCGCACAGTGCGGCCATGATGGCGGAGATCGAGATCATGGTGGCCGAATATGAATCCGGAGCAGATTGATGGTGGGGATGCGGGGCACTCCCTTGAGCGCGAGTGTCTTATTCCAGATGGGGTCCGCCGGGAGCGGGCTGACAAGCTGCTTGCCGAGTTGGTGCCCGAGTTGAGCCGGACCCGCTGGCAGAGAGTATTTCAGGACGGCCTTGTCTGGCTGGATGATCGTTGCCTGCGGCAGAAGGATATCCTCAGACCCGGTGATCTAGTGCAGTTTCAGTTGCCGCCGCCCCGGGTGAGTGAGTTGCGACCGGTCGAGCTTCCGTTGGATATTGTCTGGGAGGAGGATAGTTTTCTCGTCCTCAACAAGGCCCCTGGCGTGGTCGTGCATCCCGGTGCCGGAACGGCAGAGGATACCCTCGTCCATGCCCTGCTGCACCATTGTCCTCCGTCTTACGCGGCGGTCGGAGGGCGGGAGCGGCCCGGAATCGTGCATCGCCTCGACAAGGAGACCAGTGGCTTGATGGTCATTGCCAAGACGGAGCCCGCCTACCAGTCCCTTTCAAATCAGTTTGCGGAGCGATTGGTGCACAAGGTGTACCGGGCCTTGGTGGAGGGGTCCCCCGATCCGTCCGAGGGCACCATCGACCGTCCGATCGCCCGCCATCCCGTTTATCGGACCCGGATGCGATGTGCGGGGCATGGTCGCGAGGCGCGCTCCGATTATCGTGTTGAGCGCGTGCTTGAAGAGGTGTCTCTTGTGGCGGTCCGCATTTACACGGGCCGGACCCATCAGATACGCGTCCACTTTCAATCCATCGGCCATTCCCTGCTGGGTGATCCCGTTTACGGATTCACGCCCGGTCCCCGCTTGTTGATGCGGTTGCCTGGCGGCGTGCCGAGGGTCATGCTGCATGCCGCGGAATTGGCCTTTCATCACCCCGATACCGGTGAGCCGATCCAGTTTCTCAGTCCGTTGCCCGATGACTTTGTGCGGGTGATGGCCGCCCTTGGCGGGTCATCAAGCACGGAATAGCCGTTGACGAGCGAGGCATGTGCCCACAAAACAAGCCCATGCAAGCAGGCGACCTGTTCGATTGGCCCGAATCCATGCCCTTTGCCGATTTCTTTTCCACCACGGCGCGTCCATGGGAGTGGTTGGAGCAGATCGCGTTGGCCTTGGCGGCGTTTGATTTCGCTGCCACTTCACTTCCTCAGTTTCCGGCCGGGGTGGAGGTATGCGGACCGGTTTACATCGATCCCAGTGTACGCTTACCGGCCTACTGCACCTTGCATGGCCCGGCGTGGATTGGTTCCGGGGTGCAAATCCGCCCTGGTGCCTTTATTCGCGGCAACGTCATTGTGGGGGCTCGATCGGTTCTCGGCAACGCCTGCGAGTACAAGAATTGCCTTTTGTTGGAAGGGGTCGAGACGCCCCATTACAACTATGTCGGGGACAGCGTCCTCGGAAACAAGGCCCATTTGGGGGCGGGGGCCATTTGCGCGAATCTCCGTCTTGACCGGCGGCCCGTGACAGTTCGCACGGGCAACGGTGACTATCCCACCGGATTGCGGAAGGTGGGGGCTTTCATTGGGGATGGCGCGGAGGCGGCCTGCAACACCGTTCTACAGCCCGGGACCATTCTCGGGCGCGGTTCGGCGGTCATGGCAACAGCGTTTGGAGGCCATCTTCCAGCCGGTAAAATGGCAGTCGCCAAGACGGCGGTGAGGGTGTTGGACCGTCCATGAGCTCGCCTTGACTTGGCGGTTGCGGTGTGCTCCGAGTCCCTTAATTCTTTGGCGGAAGCTGATGGGCGGGATCAGGCCGGATTCAGCAACTGGATCACTTCCTGGTGCAGGCTTTGGTGGCAGACCACGAGGCTATCCGCGCCCACTGGCGAGTTTCCGTACCAGTCGGTGACCGTGGCACCTGCTCCCCGCACGACGGGGATCAACGCGGCGAGGTCCCAGAGGCTCATTTTCGGATCGGTCATGATATCGGCCCCGCCCGAAGCGACGAGCGTGTATCCGAAGCAATCACCCCAGCTGCGAAACTGGTCCGTGGCGGCCAGCAGGGCATCCCAGCCCGCTCCATTGCGGCATTGGTAGGGTCGCTTGGGGTCGGTGGTGAGCAAAAAAGCCTTCCCGAGGGACTCTGGTTGACGGATCTGGACGGGCCGGTCATTGCACAGACAGGTGTCGTTGTCGCCAATGTACAGCTTGCCCATTGCACAGAGGTGGATGGCGCCAAAAATGGGGTTCTCGTTTTGCCGCAGGCAGATGAGGGTCCCAAAGTGCGGCGAACCCGCGGCAAAGGAGCGCGTTCCATCGATTGGATCCAGAATCCATGTGAATTCAGCCTCGGGCCGGACCGACCCAAACTCCTCGCCGATAATGCCGTGGTCCGGAAATTCCTTTTCAATGAGCTCCCGAAGGATTTCCTCCGCTTTGCGGTCCGCGTAAGTCACCGGCGTGGCGTCCGCCTTCCATTCCACGGTGAGGTCCGGGTTTGTGAAAAGCGGATTGATAACCTTGGCGCTTTCGTGGGCGAGGTGCTTCAGGAAGCGGTTTATGTGAGATTTATCGATCATAATGGTTCAAATAACGGGCAAATGGGCAGTGACGATTTGGTACAGGCGGTCCATGGCATGGCGGGCGCGGTCTGGGTCGCCAGCCTCCACAAGCAGCCGGATCTTAGGCTCTGTTCCCGAATACCGCAACAAGAGCCGCCCCTCGTCTCCGAGGTCCGCCTCCAGATCCCGGAGGGCGCTCTGCAGGTCGCCTAGCTCCACCAGGTCCGGTTTGGAAGTGACTTTAAGATTGCGCACCAACTGCGGGTAAGGCGTGTAGACCGAGGCCAGGTCGCGGAGCGTCTGACCCGTATCGGTCATGGCCCGCAAGACCAGGAGGGCGGCGAGAAGGCCATCCCCAGTGGGCAGATGGCGCAGCGAGATGATGTGCCCGCTGGACTCCCCTCCCAGATGGAGGCCCAGATCGCGCATTTTGAAGAAGACTTGGCGGTCGCCGACACCTGCCCGGTGGACATGGATGCCGTGCTGCCGCAGGGTCGCATCGAGCGCGAGATTGCTCATGACGGTGGCGACCAGACCTCCATGCGTGAGCCAACCTTGTTTGGCCCAGTGGAGGGCGAGGAGGGCAAGGAGCGCGTCCCCGTTGATGACCTCGCCCGCGTGATCGCAGAGAATGACGCGGTCCCCATCGCCATCATGGGCGATGCCAATGTCGGCGGTTGTTTCGAGAACGGTTGCCTGAAGAGAAGCGGGATGCTCGCTTCCACAATCGGCGTTGATGTTGGCGCCATCCGGCGTGTGGTGGATGCGGGTGATCCTCGCCCCCAATTTGGCCAGCAGTTCCGCGGTGGTCTGAAAAGTGGCCCCGTTGGAGGCGTCGACGACAATGCTCAGGCCCATAAGGGCTCCCTCAGGGAGAATGCCTGCCAATGCTTCCAGGTAATGGCGGCGCGCCTCATATTGGCGAACGGGAGTGCCGCCCACGCGGAGTGCCGTGGCCATGGTGGCGGCAATCTCTGCCTCAATTTCCCGTTCGCTGGCGTCACTCAATTTTGCGCCCGAAGAGCCGAAGACCTTGATGCCATTGTCGCTGGCTGGGTTGTGGGAGGCGGTGATGACCAGTCCCAATTCCAGATTGAGGTCCCTGACTGCGGTTGCGACAGCCGGGGTGGGGCAAATTCCGCCATCAAGGACACCGATGCCCTCGTCCCCGAGACCTTGGGCAAGGTGATGGAAAATCGCTTCGCCCGAGCCCCGTGTATCACGTCCGATGATGGCGTGGAGGCGGGCCGCTTTATCAGAATGGCGCTGTTTGGCCCAACGAGCGAGGCCTCTTGCGAACCGCTGCACGAAGCGCGGCTCCAGAAGCGGGCC
>JBEAQI010000325.1:0-3976 GCA_041163965.1 Verrucomicrobiota bacterium
GAGCGGCGCATGTTTGATTCCGGTCTCCTGCACTTGACCAGTACGGTGCCGACCAACGACATCCCTGTGCTTCGGGAGACCCAGCCCGACATCATCAAGATCGACGATTATCTCGGGACCTATTTTTTCCGGTTCAATGTGACCAGGCCCCCGCTGGACAATCCATTGGTGCGGGAGGCGTTGACCTTTGCGATTGATCGCCAGCAGTTGGTCGACAAAGTGACCCTCGGCGATCAGAAGCCCGCCCACGCGTACGTCCCTGCCGGTTTCAACGGGTATCCATCGCCGGACCGCATTGGATTTGACCCCGAGCGGGCGCGGGCACGGCTGGCGGAGGCTGGCTATCCTGGAGGGGAGGGGTTTCCGACCTTGTATTTACTCTTCAACACATCCGAGGGGCACCGCAAGATCGCGGAGGCCATTGTGGCGATGTGGAACGAGGTCCTTGGAATCAACATGCAGCTGGAAAACAAGGAATGGAAGGTCTATCTGGATGCCCAGTCGAACCTGAACTACGATGTGTCCCGGTCCGGATGGATTGGCGACTACATGGATCCGATCACCTTTCTTGAGATGTTCACGACCGGGAATGGGAACAACGATACCGGGTGGTCGAATCCGCGTTATGACAGCCTGATCGAGCAGGCTTACCGGTCGACCACAGAGGAGGAGCATTTCCGTCTGCTGCTGGAGGCCGAGAGCATTCTTTTGGACGAATTGCCAGTGGCCCCATTGTATTGGTACACGCGGATTTATTTGAAGGATCCCCGGCTTCGCGGATGGGAACCGAAACTGCTGGACAATCATCTTTACAAGACCCTTTACTTCGCGGAGTAAGCGGAAGGGCCGGCGCCTTTAAGCGAACATTCAGGATACATGTTTAAGTTCATTGGCAAGCGGCTGATACAATCCGTGTTGGTGATATTCGTTATCATCACGGTGACATTTTTCATGGTCCGTTTTGCTCCCGGGGATCCATTCAGCGCGGAGCGCAAGATGCCCGAATTCATCAAGCAGCGGCTGATGGAGCACTATGGGTTGAATGACCCGGTGATGGTGCAGTACGCCAACTACCTTAAGCAATTGGTGCGCGGCGATTTGGGGCCTTCCTTCACGGAGACCCGTTCAGTGAACCAGATTCTGGCCAACAGCTTTCCGGTCAGTCTGGAGCTGGGAGGATGGGCCTTGTTGATCGCCCTGGGGATCGGCTTGCCGGTCGGGGTGGTGGCAGCGGTTTTCCGCAACACCATGGCGGATTATGTCCCGATGTCGGTGGCGATGATCGGGATATGCCTTCCCACGTTTGTTCTGGGGCCGATTCTGGCGATGGTGTTCGGGGTCTGGTTGGGGTGGTTCAATGTTTCCGGGTGGTTTGTGACCGCGGACCGGGTGCTGCCGGCCTTTACGATCGGGCTTGTTTATGCGGCCTTGATCGCCCGCATCACCCGCGGCGGCATGCTGGAGGTCTTGAATCAGGATTTTATCCGGACGGCGTTGGCGAAGGGGGTGCCCTTTGGTCGGATCGTCATGGTGCACACATTGAAGGGCGGTTTGTTGCCAGTGGTATCCTTTTTAGGACCGGCGCTGGCGGGGATTATTTCCGGAAGTTTTGTAGTGGAGACCATCTTTCAAATCCCCGGGATGGGGCGCGAATTCGTCAGTTCCGCCTTCGACCGCGATTACACGCTGGTGCTGGGAACGGTCATCCTGTACGCGGCTCTCATCACCACCGCGAATTTGCTGGTGGATGTGGTGCAAGTCATCCTGAACCCCCGTTTGAGGTTTGAGGACTCCTGAGATGTTGCCCTCGCGCGTCAGTCCTTCATCGGAAAAACTCCCGGACCTCGGGGTGGATCTTGATGCGATCGAGTCCGGGACCAGCTTATGGAAAGACGCCTGGTTGAGACTCCGTAAAAACCGCCTCGCCCTGATGTCTTTCTGGGTGCTCGTTTTCATGGTGCTCTTCTGCTTTTTGGGACCCTTTTTTACCGGTCAAGACTACCGCACCAACAACCTCGAGAAGACCTTGTTGTCTCCGCAGGCGGGGCATCTTTTCGGGACCGATGATCTCGGAAGAGACCAGCTGACGCGGGTCATGGTGGGTGGGCGCGTTTCCCTTGGGGTCGGCATCATTGCCACCACTGTTTCCCTTTTGATCGGGGTGGCATACGGAGCCACGGCCGCCTATGTCGGGGGAAAAGCGGACGCCGTCATGATGCGCTTTGTGGATGTTCTCTACGCGCTTCCGTTTACCATTTTTGTGATTTTGTTGATGACCCTCTTTGAGCGTAGCATCGTGTTGTTGTTTGTGGTGATCGGGGCCGTGGAGTGGCTGACGATGGCGCGGATCGTGCGCGGGCAGGTGCTCAGCATCAAGCAGCAGGAGTTTGTGGAAGCGGCGGTATCGCTGGGCTACTCCAGCGGGCGGATCATTCTGCGCCACATCATCCCGAATGTTCTCGGGGTGGTCGTGGTCTATGCGACGTTGACGGTTCCAGCGGTGATGTTGCTGGAGAGTTTTCTCAGCTTTCTTGGTTTGGGGGTTCAGCCCCCGATGCCTTCCTGGGGAAGTCTGATCAAACTGGGGGCGGACAACATACAGCTGTACCCCCATCTCCTTGTGATTCCCGCCGTTTTCTTTTCCCTGACCCTCTTTTCCCTCAATTTTCTTGGTGATGGGCTGAGGGACGCCCTCGACCCCAGATCCAGCAAAGATTAGGCCTTTGTTACAATGGCGATCCTTGAAGTCAGCGACCTGAAGACCTCTTTTCATACCCGCAACGGCATAGTGCGGGCGGTGGATGGCGTTTCCTTTGCGGTGGAGAGAGGCGAGACAATCGGAATCGTGGGTGAGTCCGGTTCGGGCAAATCAGTGAGCTGTTATTCTCTGATGGGGCTGATTCCCCAGCCTCCCGGAAGGATCGAGGGCGGGACCGCACTCTTTGATGGCGAGACCGATCTGCTCCGGTGTGGGGAAGCGGCTTTGCGGACGATACGCGGGCGGCGCATTTCGATGATTTTCCAAGACCCGATGACGTCGCTGAATCCGTATTTGCGGGTTTCGACTCAGATCATGGAGGCCTTGCAAATGCATTCCACGATCACCCGTCGGGAGGCCCTTAAGCGGGCCATTACAGCTTTGGAGGAGGTGGGGATCGCCGAGGCGGCCTCGCGGGTCCAGTCTTATCCCCACGAATTTTCGGGAGGAATGCGGCAGCGGGTGATGATTGCGATGGCGATGATCACTCATCCTGACATTTTGATTGCGGATGAACCGACGACGGCCCTGGACGTGACTGTGCAGGCCCAGATTCTTGAATTGATTCGTGAGCGGCAGCGCGCGAACAACAGCGCGGTCATTCTAATCACCCACGATCTCGGGGTGGTGGCGGGAATGTGTGACCGCATCACTGTGATGTACGCTGGTAAAGTGGTGGAATGCGGGACGGCGGATGATATTTTCAAGCGGGCCGCGCATCCTTACACAATTGCCCTGCAGCGGAGCATTCCATCACTGGGGAGCAAGGGGAAGCCATTGTATACGATTCCCGGACTGCCGCCGGACCTGTCCCGACCTATTCCCGGGGATGCCTTTGCTTTGCGCGAGGGAATCCGCAGCGGGGGAAAGTGGCTGACGACGCCTCCGCCTTTGCGTCAGCTCAGCGACACTCACTGGGTGCGTGAATCGGATGTGATTTTGCCCCCGCTTGAGGAGGTTTTGCATGACTGCTGACGGATTTCTTGTATTGGAGGACGTGAAGACCTGGTTTCCGGTGCTCAAGGGAGCGATACGAAAGCGGGTGGTCGGGCATGTCCGGGCCGTTGACGGCATCAGTTTGGCCCTGAAGCGAGGCGAGATTCTTGGATTGGTGGGCGAATCCGGATGCGGAAAGACAACCCTTTCACGGACCATCATGCAGCTCCAACGAGCCACGGCGGGGCGCATCTGGCTGGAGGGGAAAGAATTAACGGCCCT